>NZ_CAXTGZ010000026.1:0-23005 GCF_964243625.1 uncultured Caballeronia sp. | reverse complement strand
CGAATACCTGGAGGTCGTGATCACGCGCCAATGACAAAGTCGCTTCCCCGGGGGAGAAGCCACAACTTAGTCCCGAATCGCGACGATCGCTTCTATTTCTACCGTGATATTGCCGGGCAGCGAGCCAACGCCGACCGCTGAACGAGAATGCCGGCCGGCGTCGCCGAATACATCGATGAAAAGGTCCGAGCAGCCGTTGATCACGCGCGGATGATCTGCGAAATCCGGCGTTGCGTTGACCATGCCAAGCAATTTCACAATGCGCGTCACGCGGTTCAGATCGCCCAGTTCGGCATGCAGCACAGAGAGCAGGTTGAGGCCCACGAGTTGCGCGTGGTCATACGCTTCGTCGGTGGTGACGTCGTCACCGACCTTGCCTTTCATCAGACGGCCGGTACTGTCGAGCGGTCCTTGCCCCGATAAAAACAGCAGATTGCCTTCGCGCGTGCAGTGAGTGAAGTTGCCTATCGGCGCGGGCACGGCCTGAAGCTTCAATCCGCGGGCCCGCAGTCGGTCGTAGCAGTTCATCTCAGTCGAAAATACCATGTTGCGTCAGTTCTCTTTCAGGTGTTGAGGACAAGGGGACAAAAGACCGGACAACCGGCGCTCAAGCCACGAATTCAGTTGCGCGCCGATGCCAGCCGAGGCGCGTTTCAATGCGAGAGGCAACCACTTTTAGCTCATCGCCGAATTGTTCAGTACTCTGAAGCGCTTTCGCTTCGGGCATCACGATCGATATGGTGAAGACGCAATCGCCGGCCTGATCCAGTACCGGTGCAGCAAGGCATGCAACCGAAGCATCCGACTCGCCGATCTGAATGGACAGGCGCGCGTCGAGCGCTTCGCGGGCCATGCGCGCGAGTACATCGGGCCGCGTTTCGGCGCGTGCAGTCGGAGATGATTTCGCATGCCGAGCAAAATACGCGACACGTTCCGCGTCTGGCAGATGTCCGACGAGCAACCGACCGGACGCGGTCCAGTTAAGCGGCACACGGCTACCCACGCGCGATGTCACCCGGAAATGCCCCGGCCCTTCAGCCATTTGCAGCACGACCATCATTCCCTCTTCGAGCCCGCAGACCTGCACCGTCTCGCCGACGTGCGCCGAAAGCCGGTTCATTTCTTCGTGCGCGACCGCGAGGTAGTCGAGCGAACTCGCATAGGTCAAGCCATAGCCATACAAGCGCGAGCCGAGCCAGATGGCGCCCTCTGGCGTGCGCGCAAGGAGATTTTTCTCGACTAGGTCGTTGATGATGGAATAGACGGTGGAAAGCGGCGCACCGACAATCCGCGCGATCTCGTACGCCGTGGTCGGCCTGTTGGCTTCCTGCAACGCGTCGAAGATCTGCACTGCACGATCGATCGCGCTCATGCGGGTGCGCGGGGCGGCGCCATCCGTACCGGCTGATGCCACATCCGCGTCAGGTTCACGGGGCTTGCGGGTCATTGCGCTCCTTCAGGCTGATTGTTTTTGTCTAGTTGACGCAGGCAGATCGTATGCTAATCTAATACACAATTACAACATATGTTCCATAATAAAGGAACATCAGGAGCCGCACGATGGATTTTTATTCTCGCCTGGGTCTGCGCCCGGTCATCAACGTGAACGGCACGATGACAAGTCTTGGCGCGTCCATCGTGGCGCAGCCGGTCATTGACGCCGTGGCTTCGATCCTGCCGCAGTTCGTCGAGATCGATGATTTGCAGCGCAAGGCATCGGCCGCGATCGCGCAGGCTTGCGGCAGCGAAAGCGGCTACGTGACGGCGTCGTGTTCAGCGGCGATCACCCTCACCATTGCCGCGACCATGACCGGCGACGACGTCGGCCTGATCGAGCGTCTGCCCGACACGAGCGATCTGCGCAACGAGGTCGTCATCCAGACGGGCCACCTCGTCAATTATGGCGCACCCATCGATCAGGCGATCCGCCTGGCCGGCGCCCGCGTCGTGCCCGTGGGCGCCGCCACCGAAGCGCATGGGTACCAGCTCGCATCGGCCATCACCGAACGCACTACCGCAGCGCTTTACGTGGTCTCGCACCACACCGTGCAGTTCGGGCTGATCCAGCTCGAAGAGTTTATCGCCGAAGCGCATGCGAAGGGCGTGCCGGTCATTGTCGATGCAGCTTCCGAGTACGACCTCACGCGCTTCATCGCGGCCGGCGCCGATCTCGTGCTGTATTCGGCGCACAAGTTCCTCGGCGGTTTGACTGCCGGGATTGTGGCAGGCAAGAAAACGCTGGTACGTGCCGCGTATTTCCAGAATGGCGGCATAGGCCGCGGCATGAAGGTTGGCAAGGAAGGCATCGCGGGCGCGATCGCCGCGCTTGAACAATGGCAGCATCGCGATCATGCGGCGGTGCGCGCACGCGAGCGCAGTTACCTCGATCTGTGGATCACCGGCCTTGCCGGACGTCCCGGCATCCGCGCTGAAATCGATGCCGATCCGACCGGCAATCCGCTCGACCGCCTGAAGCTTTCCATCGATTCACGCGACGCGCGTCTCAGTGCATGGGATCTCGCCGATGCCCTGTCGCATCCTCCGGCGGGCAGCATTCCCGTGATCGTTCGCGACCATGAAGCCGAGCTGAATTTCTTTTTCATCGATCCGTGCAATCTGCATCCTGGACAGGAACGTATCGTTCTTGAACGCCTGCTTGCAGAGCTTGAGCGCGCACAACGCGCAGCGCAACCTTTGATCACACCGTTCCATCAACGCGATGCACGGCGTCTTTCCGGACGCAACTGGCCGGACTGAGCTTTTTTTTCACGCTTTCTTTGTATGACCGCTGCGCCGGATTGATTTCCGGCGTTCTTTCACTTTGCACGCTTAGTAATCCTTACGCCTTCCGAAGATAACAAAAATTCATCGGCGGGCGCCTTCTTTCGACCAGAGGAAACCCAGATGCACAAGCAGATTCTTCGCACGGCGATCGCCGTCGCCGTGACCGGAAGCTTCGCGCATGCCGCTTTTGCGCAAAGCGGTGTGACGCTCTACGGTATCGTGGATGCAGGCTTCACCTACACCAACAATCAAAAAGGCAGCAGCGCCTATCAGGCGACGCAAGGCAACGTCCAGGGTTCACGCTGGGGTCTGCTGGGCACTGAAGACCTGGGCGGCGGCAACAAGGCGTCGTTCAAACTCGAAAATGGTTTCAGTCTCGAATCCGGTGCATCGGGTCAGGGCGGACGCATGTTCGGCCGCAGCGCATGGGTGGCGCTGAGCAACAACAAAGCGGGATCGATCACGCTTGGGCGCCAGTACAACAGCGCGCAGGATTACCTGTCGAACCTGCAGATCAATGGCGTCGGCGCGCTGAGCCAGTATGGGAACGCCATCTATGACAATGACGACCTGAACAACACGTATCGCACGAGCAACGCAGTCAAGTACACCACGCCCACGATTGCCGGTCTGACGGCGAATGCCATGTACGCGTTCTCGAACACCGCCGGCGACTTCGCGAACAACCGTGCATGGAGCGTAGGCGCCGACTATGCTGCCGGCCCCGTTCGTCTCGATGCCGCTTACTCGCTCGTGAATCGTCCTGCATCGAACACGGCCGGTGCGGCGCCGTCCGACAACTACTACAGCACCAGCTCGTCGATCATCAGCAACGTCGCGCGCAACCAGGTGTGGGGCGCGGGCGGCGCGTATGCATTCGGACCGGCGACGGTCGCGCTGCTCTATACGAACTCGCACTTCGACCTGCTGACGGGCGGCAGCCTGCGCTTCGCGAACTACGAAGCAAGCGTGCGTTATCAGTTCACCCCGGCCACGTTGCTGTCGCTCGGCTATATCTATACGAGCCAGAACAGCAGTTCGGCCACGGCGGCGAATGCGCACTACAACCAGCTCGCATTGGGCGGCGAGTATTTCCTGTCGAAGACCACCGATGTTTATCTGAACGGCATCTACCAGCGTTCGTCCGGCGCGAAGGCTTGGGTTGAAGGCGTCACGAATCCGTCGAGCAACAACGGCCAGATCGTGGCCGTCGCAGGCATTCGCCACAAGTTCTAATCCAGCACGCCGGGCCATGCATTCCGCTTGGCCCGGCCCTCCTCCGATCGATATCTTGGAGCCTCCATGGCGACTGTCCAGGGAAGTCTGTTACTTGTCTACGCGTTGATCGCGATCATCGCGCTGGTCGTGCTGATTGCGCGTTTCAAGCTCAATCCGTTTATTACGCTGATGGTGGTGTCGGTTGCGCTCGCGCTTGCCGTCGGCATGCCGATGACGTCGATTCTCAAGTCATTCGAGACCGGCGTTGGCGGGACGCTCGGACACATTGCGATTGTCGTTGGCCTGGGCACCATGCTCGGCAAGATGATGGCCGAGTCCGGTGGCGCTGAACGCATTGCCCGCACGCTGATCGATTTGTTCGGCCCGAAGAATGTGCACTGGGCGATGATGTGTATCGCGTTTCTCGTCGGCTTGCCCGTGTTCTTCGAAGTCGGCTTCGTGCTGCTGATTCCAATTGCGTTCAACGTCGCGCAACGCACCGGCACGTCGATGATCCGCGTCGGGATTCCGATGGTCGCGGGTCTTTCAGTCGTGCACGGCCTGATTCCGCCGCACCCCGCCGCGCTGCTTGCAGTGACTGCGTATAACGCGGACATCGGGCATACGATTTTCTACGCGCTGATCGTCGGCATTCCCACGGCCATCATTGCGGGTCCGTTGTTCTCAAAACTGATCGCGAAGTTCGTCGTGCTGGAAGGCGTCAACCCGATGGCGAAGCAGTTCATCGAACAGGACGCAGCACGTGCCGCGCAGAAATTGCCCAGCTTCGGCATCACGCTGTTGACGGTTCTGTTGCCTGTGTTGCTGATGCTGATCGGCAGTTGGGCGGATTTGATCGCACCGGCCAAGTCGACACTGAACAACGTGTTGCGTTTGATCGGTCATCCCGACATGGCGCTGCTGCTCGCAGTGCTGTTGAGCTTTTATACGTTCGGCTCCGCACGCGGCTTCAATCGCGACTCGATTCTGAAATTCACTAACGAGTGTCTCGCACCTACGGCAAGCATCACGCTTGTAGTGGGCGCAGGTGCGGGCTTCGGCCGCATCCTGATCGACAGCGGTGCCTCAAAGGCGATCGTGGATGTCGCGACCGGTGCGCACGTGCCGCTCCTGATCCTTGCATGGCTCGTGGCCGCGCTGATTCGCGTAGCGACCGGTTCTGCCACCGTCGCCATGGCCACCGCGGCGGGCATCATTGCGCCGATAGCGGCAGCGGCCGCAACGACCGCAACCGGCGTACGCCCTGAACTGCTGGTGCTTGCAACGGGCGCAGGTTCGCTGATCCTGTCGCATGTCAACGACGGTGGCTTCTGGCTGGTGAAGGAATACTTCGGCATGACGGTGACGCAGACCTTCAAGACGTGGACCGTCTGCGAGACGATCATTTCCGTGACCGCGCTGGTCTTCACGCTGGGGCTGGCGGCAGTGGTTTGAACAAGTTGCTTCAGGCGGGTCCCGCTAAATAAAGCGCGATCCGCTGTTGCAAGAAATCGCGCAATGCGTTGATCGTGGGAGAAAGCATCAGCCGATGCGCACACACAAGGCTCAGCGGCGCGCTCTCGCCTTCCAGCTCGGTCAACAAAGCCTGAAGCGCGCCGCTACGCAGATCGGCAAGCACATCGATTCTTGATTTATACGCGAGACCCTGCCCGGCGACCGCCCATCGACGGACCAGTTCTCCGTCATCGCTGCTGCGATTGCCGCGTACATTCACCGACACCGGTTCGCCATCGGAATAAAACATCCAATGGTCATGAACGGTATCGCTCAGCGAAAAGCGCAGGCAATTATGCTTGAGCAAGTCCTCGGGGACGAGCGGGTAAGCATGCTGCGATAAATACGCCGGCGACGCGCACAATACCCGCCTGTTCTCCGGCGCCAACGGCAATGCAATCAGCGTTGAATCCTCGGGCGTCCCATATCGGACCGCAAGGTCGACGGGGTTGCTGAACATGTTGGTGACACGATCGCCAATCCGCATCTGCAGCGTGACGTCGGGATGTTTTTCCTGGAATTCATCGAGCCAGGGCGCCAGCTTGTGGCGTCCAAGGTCGGATGGAATCGATAACGATACCGTCCCTCCTATCGCCTTGCGGCCTCGCGCCACCGCATGCCGCCCCGCCTCCACTTCGCCCATGACATTGCGGGCGTATTGCAGATAGCGCTCGCCGTCCGGTGTAAGCCGCAAGCTGCGTGTCGAACGCGCGAGCAGCCTGACGCCCAGTTCCGTTTCCAGCCGCTTGAGCCCGACACTTGCCACCGACGGCGTCAAATTGAGTTGACGCGCGGCCGCCGACAGGCTGCCGCTGTCTGCGGCCGTCACGAAGATAAGCAGGTCATCGAGTTTGATCATTGAATTCAGACAGTGGAAAATACACGGCTTTATTGCAAAGACTGCTTGAGCGATTTTCGTGATTATGACGAAAATGTTTTCGGCTCGCGCGACTGATTTTGCAAGCGGCACCCAACGAGAATGGGTCTTCTACCTAAAGAGTTCGGCCATGAAACTGTCCGTGCGCAGAGGAAGTGCCGGCACCGCTTCTCGATGCGCCCTACGGATATTTCGTGGCTTGAGGAAGTTGCGCCGAGCCCTGACAGGCAGGCTTCAAGGGCTCGGCGAATTTTGCAGATCGCTTCTTGCAGGCCTTGATGATCTCGCCTTTAGATACGAACATATCGGCGACGGCCGCATCCGGTATTTCCGAGGCTAATGCAACGCGCTTGCTAACTGAACCACCAAACTCGAAACTGTGTTCAAGTCGATCTCCTGGACCACGGACCCAAACAATGAACCTCAAGCAAACATCGCGGCCGATCTGGCTGACCTTCGACTGCTACGGCACGCTGATCCAATGGGACGAGGGCCTGCGCGCCGCAGTTTCGACGATCCTCGCGAAACAGGGTGAAAGCGGAACGGACGTCGATGAACTGATCGAAGTATATGACCGGCACGAGCATCACCTGGAGCAGTTGACACCGCATCGCTCGTTTCGTGAAGTCGCAGGCGACGGGTTGCGGCTTGCGATGACCGAACTGGGATTGCCGGCGCAAGCATCGGATATCGAAGTGCTTACGGGCAGCATCTCCGCCATGCCGCCGTTTCCGGAAGTGGTCGCGACGCTCCGGGCGCTGAAGGATGCAGGCTTCAATTTGTGCATCGTCTCTAATACGGACGACGACATTATCGCCGGCAATGTGGCGCAACTGGACGGGTGCATCGACCGGGTCATCACGGCGCAGCAGGCGGGCGCGTACAAGCCCTCGCCTGTCATTTTCAATCATGCGTACCGGGCGCTGGGAGTCAGCAAGGACGACGTGGTTCATATCTGCGCGAGTCCGCATCTGGACCACGCGGCCGCGCGTGAAATCGGCTTCCGATGCATCTGGATCGACCGGCGAACCGGCCGGACGCTGTTGCCCGATTACGTCCCCGATGCAATCGTTCCCACGCTCGACAAGGTGCTTGACGTATTCAGGGAAAGCGGCTGGATTTAAGGTGTTTTTCTGCGGGCGCGCACGGCCAACCGTATGCGAGTCCGCTCGAATCGCAAGCAGGTTGCCAAGGGCGGCCCGTCTACCTACACTGGTCTGCACAGCCGGAACCGAAGCGCTTATCCCGACCGCCCGGACGCTTTATCTCTCGTATTCTTGAAATATTCATCCGGCAAGCTACGGTATTACGTACACCGCCTTCAACATTGCCATAAAAGCCCGATCCAGGCGTAACTGGTATAACGACATACTCAGCGTCGTAAAAGGCCGCTCTTACAGAGCGCAAATTTGACTGCATCAACCTGCGATTCCCCTACGCGCCATGACCACTCAAACTCCTTCAGCTGCGCCCGACCTGCCCGTCGACATGATCATCTTCGGCGGCGCCGGCGACCTGTCCGCACGCAAGCTTCTGCCTGCGCTGTATATGGCGCACTTGCATGACAACCTGCCCCCGCAAACACGCATCATCGCCATTGGCCGCCGTGACTGGTCGCGCGAGCAGTACGTACAGTTCGTGCAGGAACAATCGAAACCGTTCGTCGACGCCAAAGCGCTCGACCCGCAGTCGTGGGACACGTTCCTGAGCCTCTTCGAATACGTGCGCATCAACATCGATCAGCCGGGCGACTATCTGAACCTCGCTGAAGTGGCGCGCAAGGACGTGTGCCGCGTGTTTTACCTCGCGACGTCACCGGAACTCTTCACGACCATCTGCGACAACCTCGCGGCGTCCGGTCTCGTCGACGCAAACTCGCGCGTCGTGCTGGAAAAACCGCTGGGCCACGATCTCGCGTCGGCACAGGCGATCAATTCGTCGGTGGGACGTCATTTCGCCGAAGCGCAGATTTATCGTATCGACCACTATCTCGGCAAAGAAACAGTACAGAACCTGATGGTGCTGCGCTTCGGCAATGCGATCTTCGGACCATTGTGGCAAGCGCCGTACATCAAGAGCGTGCAGATCACCGTGGCCGAAACAGTGGGCGTTGGCAGCCGTGCGGGCTTCTATGACCAGACCGGCGCGTTGCGCGACATGGTGCAGAACCACTTGCTGCAACTGTTGTGCATCGTGGCCATGGAGCCGCCGGTATCGCTCGATCCGGACGCCGTACGCGATGAAAAGCTCAAGGTGCTGCGCTCGCTGCGCAAGATGACGGTCGCCGATATTGCCCGCGATACCGTGCGCGGGCAGTACAGCCCGGGCGCAATCGGCGGCGAGCCGGTGAAGGGTTACATGGAAGAGGACAACGTGCCGGCGGACAGCCGCGCGGAAACCTTCGTGGCCATTCGCGCGCATATCAACAACTGGCGCTGGGCGAACGTGCCCTTCTTCCTGCGCACCGGCAAGCGGTTGCAGAAGAAACAATCGGAAATCGTGATCGAATTCGCCGACCTGCCGTTTTCGATCATCCCGAGCGGTCCGCGTAATTACGGCAACCGTCTGATCATCCAGTTGCAACCCGAGGAATCGATCCAGCTGCAAATGCTCGCGAAGGAACCCGGCAGCGGCATGCATATGCTGCCCGTGAACCTGAACCTCGATTTGCAACAGGCGTTCACCGAGCGTCGCGCGGAAGCGTACGAGCGTTTGCTTATCGATGTGATGCGCGGCCGCCTGACGCACTTCATGCGCCGTGACGAACTCGAAGCGGCGTGGGCGTGGGTCGAACCCATTCTGGATGGCTGGAAAGAACTGAACGATCGTCCACGTACTTATACGGCGGGGACGTTTGGACCGGCGGCATCGTCGGCATTGATGGCGCGGGAAAACATGGCGTGGGCTGAAGAAAGCTGACGCGCTGAAAAGCCTTCGTCTGGTACAACGCACGCGCGGCCATCGAGTCCGCGCGTTTTTTCTTGTGCGACTTCCTGCCCCTCAAGCTGAAAATTCGATGTGCACGGCAAGTCCCTTCCCGCCAGGACCATCGTCCATGCGAATTTGCGCACGATGCGCCCGCACGATCTCTCGCACGATGGCAAGACCCAGTCCACTGCCCTCCTCGGCAGACGCTCTGAAGAAAGGCTCGAATACACGGTCGCGAACATCGGCTGGAATGCCCGGACCATCGTCGGTCACGAGCAGCAGGATCGACTTGTCACGCCGCTCGATCAGAAGCGACACGTGTCCTGATGGCGGCGTGTATCGAATGGCGTTATCGATGAGATTGAAAACCAGCACGGACAGCAGGCGCGCATTGCCCAGCAGGAACGTGTTGTCGGCGAGCTGCGCCGAGAGCTCGATCTCGCGACGCTCCGCAAGCAGCGCCAATTCTTCGATGACCGTCGTCGCGACCTCGCGCAGATCGACTCGCTCCCCTTCGAAATGACTGTAGTCCGCGGTCTCGGCCTGCGCAAGCAGAAGCAACTGGTTGGTCAACGAAACCAGTGCGCCGTTGCTCTTGTGCATGGCCGACAAGGTCTCCTTGACCGTCGCAAGATCGTCATGCCGGCGCGCATATTGCAACTGTGCGCCGAGCAGCGTCAGCGGCGTTCGCAACTGATGTGCGGCATGGGAAATGAAACGGCGCTGCATGGCCGTCTGACGCTCGATGCGCGCAATGCATTGATTGATGGCATCGACGATAGGCCGCAATTCACTTTGCAGATGCGCCGAACGCAAGGGGACGAGCTCGCTCGGCGCGCGATCGCGCACGTCCTTGGTCAAGGCCATCAAATGCCTTAATTCGTAGGTCAGGCCCACACACACCAGCACGACGGCAATCCCGATGATCTCCGCGAAATGCAGCAATTGCGGCCGCCACAGGTCGGCCGCGAGCGCGTCGCGTTCCAGCTCGGTCCTGCCGACCGACACCAGGATGCGCTTGCTCTCGCCCGAGTCATACATGGGGCGAATGATCGATACCGCGCGCACCGGCTGGCCATCGACTTGCGTGTCGTACCATCCCGGCGACATGGCCGGCTCGACTTGCTCGAGATCGGACGTTCCCGCAATCGGAAGACCGTCGATCACCCTGATGCGAAAAAACACGCGGTCGCCATAGGGCGAACTCAGGATTTCGATGGCGCTCGGCGAGATGTCGGCGTGCAGGTCGCTGTCGTCCCATTTGACATCGCCTGCCATGACCCGGGCGGACGCAAGGAGCGCGTTGTCCTGAATCAGGCTCGCCGTTTTCTGCGCGCTTTCACGCGCCATGAACCCGGCCGCGAACACGTACACCGTAAGCGGCAACAGCAGCCAGAGCAGCAAGCGCAAACGCAGGCTATTCGTCATCGTCGCCGGCTTGCAAGAGGTAACCCAGACCTCTCAGGGTGATGATCGTCGCGGTGCTTTTTTCGAGCTTCTTGCGCAGCCTTGACACGTAGATTTCAATCGCGTCTTCGCTGGTATGAGTGGTCGAACTGCCGAGAGAGTCCGCCAGCATCGGTTTCGATACCGTCTTCCTGGCCTTGAGGATCAACGTTTCGAGGACGGCGTGTTCGCGTGGCGTCAGGTTCAGCGTCTCGCCGGAAACCGAAAATTGCCGCCGGTCGATATCGTAGGAAAGATCGCCGCAACGCACGCTGTTCGAGCGCGACGGCAGTTGCCGCCGCACCAGCACCTTGACGCGCGCAACCAGTTCGCGTGCGTCGAATGGCTTGACCACGTAGTCGTCCGCGCCGGCGCTCAGGCAGATCACTTTTTCATCGACGGAACCGCTTGCTGTGAGGATCAGCACGGGCGTGTCGTCGCCGCGTTCGCGCAAGCGCCGCAACACACCTTTGCCCGACAGGTTCGGCAGGTTCAGATCCAGCAGCACGACGTCGTAGCGCGTGGTGCGCAGGAACCGGTCTGCGGCATCGCCGTCGCTCACGCGATCGAGCACGAAACCATCGTCTTCCAGGATTTTAGCGAGCCAGTGAGCGAGTTGCTCGTTGTCCTCGACCAGCAGTAGCTTCATTACGGTCACCGCGTTATTCGTGAATTTTTGCCCCGAGGCGCGGCATGCGCCCCAAAGGGAAAAACACATTACGCGAGTTTATATTGCCTGCGCGCCTGCGCCGTCCGGTAGAGCACCAACGTCGCCACCAGCCCGCAAGCCGCCGCGAGCCCCATCCAGATGCCGGGCGCGGCCTTGTTCCCCGTCACGTGAATCAGGTAGGTGGAGATCGCCGGCGTGAATCCGCCAACCGTCGATGCAAGGCTGTACGCAATCGAGAACCCCGTGGTCCTGACTTCGGCCGGCATGATCTCGGTCAGCGCCACGATCATCGCGCCGTTGTACCAGGCGTAAAGAAACGACAGCCACAACTCGACCCCGAGCAAACGTCCGAACGAAGGTTCGGCGACCAGCCACTGAACCGCCGGATAAGCCGTTAGAACTGCGAGGACTGTGAAGGTCAGCAACACCGGACGCCGTCCGATTCGATCCGACACCGCGCCGGAGATCGGCAACCATAAAAAGTTCGACAAACCCACGCACACTGTCACGAGCAGCGCGTCCCGCGACGACAGCTTGAGCACTTCCTTGCCGAACGTCGGCGTGTAGGCGGCGATCATGTAGAACGAGACGGTCGTCATGATCACGAGGCCCATGCCCGCGAGCACCAGGCCGCGATGCTGCACCATCGACTTCATGATTTCGCTGATCGCCGGATGATGCTTGCGGGCGATGAACTCATCGGTTTCCTTCAGCGACCGGCGGATATACACAACGAATGGAACGATCAGGCAACCGATCAGGAACGGCACGCGCCATCCCCATGTGCTCATGTGTTCGGCCGAGACCACCTGATTCAGGATCACGCCGAGCAACGCCGCGACCACCACCGCGACTTGCTGGCTGGCCGACTGCCACGCGCAGAAAAAGCCCTTGTTCCCTTTCGTCGCGATCTCGGACAGATACACCGATACCCCGCCCAGTTCCACGCCCGCCGAGAACCCTTGCAGCAAGCGCCCCGTGAGCACGAGAACCGGCGCCAGCATGCCGATGGTGGCATACCCGGGCACGAAGGCAACGCAGGCCGTGCCTATCGCCATGAGGGTCAGCGTGAGGATCAAGCCCTTGCGGCGACCGTGATGATCGATATACGCGCCGAGCACGATGGCACCGATCGGCCGCATCAGGAAACCGGCGCCGAACACCGAAAGCGCGAGCATCAATGATGCGAATTCGCTGCCGCCCGGGAAGTAGGTTCTGGCGATGGCCGAGGCGTAATACCCGTAGACCGTGAAGTCGTACATTTCGAGGAAGTTACCGCTGACGACGCGGAAAACCGCCTTGGCTTTCGACTCGCCGGCAGACTTTGCGTGTGAGGACATGGAGGAGCCTTCTTTAGGGATGCATCGCGCCGAGCTACGTAGCGCCGATAAAAAATGTCAAACGCGTGCGGCTATCCGATCATCACTACGGACTTGCCAAGCTGGCGTCGTTCTTCCAGTTGCGCATGCGCCTCTTCGACGTTGTCGAGCGTATAGCGGCAACTGATGCCGATCGTGAGGGAACCATCGGCGAGCGCCGCAAAGACGTCGCTCGCGCGGCGTTGGACGGTTTCGGCATCGGCGAGATGATCGGCCAGCCGTGGACGCGTCAGGAACAACGATCCGGCTTCGCCCAGCTCGATAGGATCGAGGTCCGTCAGCGACCCCGCCACCGACCCATAATTGACAACGAGACCGCGAACGCGCGTCGCACGAAAGCTGTCGCGCAGCGTGCTGCGGCCTACGGCGTCGTACACCACGTCCACGCCTTTGCCGTCCGTTGCTTCACGCACGCGATCGGCGAAGCGTCCGTTGTCGTAGAGCATCACGTGATCGGCGCCGTGCTTGCGCGCGACCTCCGCCTTGGACTCGCTGCTGGTTGTCGCGAAAACAGTCGCGCCGCGCCGCTTCGCGAGCTGCACCAGCAACTGGCCGATACCACCCGATGCCGCATGGATCAGGCACGTGCTGCCTGCCTTGATCTGCCCCACATCGTCGATCAGATAATGCGCCGTCGACCCCTGAAAGATCGCGGCGGCGGCCAGATCGTAGGCAATGGAATCCGGGATATGCGCTAGACGCGAGGCGGGAACGACGGCGTATTCTGCGTATGCGCCCCACGAAATGCACCAGGCCACGCGGTCACCAAGATCGAACGATGTAACGCCCGCACCCAGCTTCGCCACGTCGCCGGAGCCTTCCATGCCGAGCGTGCACGGAAGACGCACCGGATACGTCCGTGACGTCTTGTACTTGCCCTGCCGCGTATGAATGTCCATGAAATTGATGCCGGCGCACCTGACCTTCACGAGCACCTCGCCTTCTTTTGGTTGAGGTACTTCGATATCCTTACGAATAAGGACTTCGGGACCGCCGTACTGTTCAATACCTATCGCTTTCATTTTCGTCTCCGGGAATTACTTCGCGCTGAGCTTCACACGATCCACGAACTCATTGGTGTACGTCCTCGACAAGTCGATATGGCGCGGATCGAGCGTTGAATTGACGCGCGTGAGAACGTTGAGCACTGCAGCGGGCGACTCGTCGGGCATGCGTCCGTCTCGCGTAAAGGTTGGAATCGCGGTCTTGAGCGCGCTGATATAAAGCGCTTTGTCCTGTCCGTAGAAATCCGGCGGTAACCGGGCCGTGATGTCTTCTGCGCTATGCGACGCTATGAAAGCAAGCGAGCGCACCAGCGCACGCACGAGCTTTTGCGCCTGATCGCGATGCGTGTTGACCCACGAGCGCTGAGCGTAGAAGCACGAACCTGCGTAGGCGCCGCCGAGTGCGGACGTGGTGCCTTCGACGCTGCGCATATCCATCAGCACGGTTGCGCGACCGCTTGCCAGCAAGCGGCTGGCGCTGGGCTCTTCGACCATGCCCGCATCGATGCGTCCCTGCTCCATCGCCGCGATAAAACTGTCGTCCGATCCAACTGGCAATACGGAATAATCCTTCGGTGACAACCCGGCGCGCGCCGCGAGAAAACGTGTCAGGAAATAAGTGGACGATCCAAGTCCGGTCACGCCGAGCGTCGCGCCTTTTGCATCGGCCATGCTGCGAAATCCCGAAGCTGATCTCTTCGATACCAGCTCGACCAGTCCCGCGCTCTTGTTGAATACGACCAGCGCTTCGACTTCCTTGCCGCGGCTCTGCAGGTCGATGGTGTGATCGTAAAAACCCACCGCGCCCTGGATCGCGCCCGCCAGCAGTTCCGTCGCGGTATCGACGCCGGCCGGTTGCGAGATGATTTCGAAATCGAGGCCTTCGTCCTTGAAGTAGCCGAGTTGCGAGGCAAGAACCAGCGGCAGATAGACGATCTTGGAGGTGCCACCCGCCATCAGCGTCAGCTTCTCCGCGTGCGCGGACGTCGCGGCGCAAAGCAGCGCAGCCATGCAAGCTGACGTGAACAGGCGGCGAAACAACATCATGCGAAGCGTCTCCTTCTTTAGTACCAAGCCGGTATCTTGTTCTAATGTACGGCCAGTATAAGAAGTCCAAGCCTTCTGCCTGCTTTCTGACGGCCTCGAAAAATCTCGGCGTTTACCCTCGGAGCGACCCAGAAGTACAACGCGCCCTGACCCTTTCGGGAGAGAGCGCGTTTTTTTCCACGACGGAATGTCCAGTTACCAGGCAGCGATCACCGCACCGGCATACTTCCCTTCGATAAACTGCTTGACTGCCGCCGAGTGATACGCGGCAACCAGCTTCGCAACCCAAGGCTTGTCCTTGTCGGCGGCGCGAATGGCGATGATGTTCGAGTAGGGGCCGTTCGGATCTTCAATCGCAATCGCGTCCTGCTTCGGCTTCAAACCGGCTTCCATCGCGAAGTTCGTGTTGATCGCGGCCGCGTCCACGTCGGCGAGCGAACGCGGGATCTGCGCGGCATCGAGTTCGACGATCTTCAGCTTCCTGGGATTCTCGACAATATCGAGCGGCGTTGCTTTCAGACCCGCATCGGCGCGCAATTTCAGCAGGCCGTTTTTCCGCAGCAGCAACAACGCGCGGCCGCCGTTGGTCGGATCGTTCGGCACCGCGATGCGCGCGCCTGCAGGCAACGCCGCCAGCGACTTGTACTTCTTCGAATAGATGCCCATCGGGAACGTGACGGTATCGGCGATCTTGATGATCTTGTAACCGCGGTCCTTCACTTGCGCGTCGAGATACGGCGCGTGCTGATAGCTGTTGGCATCGAGATCGCCCGAAGCCAGGGCCGCGTTCGGCTGCACGTAGTCCGCGAACTCCACGATCTTGATGTTCAAGCCGTTCTTCGCGGCGACTTGCTTGACCACTTCCATGACCTGCGCATGCGGGCCGCCGGTTACACCGACCTTGATGGTTTCGTCGGCCTGGGCGACGTTGGTGAACAGTGCCGCTGCGCCGATCACGGCGGCCAGCTTGAAAATGAATCGACGTTGCATGACTAACCCCTGAGCTTTCTATAGAAATTTATTTATGACTGAGACGACGCACAAGCCAGTCGCCAAATGACTGCACCAGTTGCACGAACACGATCAGGATCACGACCACGGTCAGCATCACTTCCGGCAGGAAGCGCTGATAACCATAACGAATCCCGAGGTCGCCGAGACCGCCGCCACCAATCGCGCCGGCCATCGCCGAATAGCCGACCAGTGACACGAACGTGATGGTCAAACCCGCGACCACGCCCGGCAACGATTCCGGCAACAACACCTTGAACACGATCTGGCTTGTCGTGGCGCCCATTGCCTGTGCTGCTTCAATCAGGCCGCGATCGACTTCGCGCAGCGCGGTTTCGACAAGGCGCGCAACGAACGGTGCAGCCGCGATGGTCAGCGGCACAACGGCCGCCATGGTGCCAATGGACGACCCCACCACCAGCCGCGTGAACGGAATCACCGCAACAAGCAGGATGATAAACGGTGTCGAACGCACTGCATTCACAACGCCGCCCATGACGCGATTCACGCCGAGATTGCGCAGCACGCCGTCGCGGTCAGTAAGGTAAAGCAGCACGCCGAGCGGCAAGCCCAGCGCTGCGCCGACCAGCCCGGAAATGCCCACCATCACGAGCGTCTCCCAGAACGACTGGACGAACATATCGAACATTTCACTCAACATGAGACATCTCCTCCACCACCACACCCTGTTCACGCAAGTACGCTATCGCCTCGGCGACGTTCACCGGCTGGCCGCCCGCGAGCACGGCCAGCGAACCGAACGCCTGGCCCTGGATCTCATCGATCTGCCCGTGCAGGATGTTGAAATCCAGCTCGAAGCGGCGGATGGTCTCGGAGAGAATCGGCTGATCCACGCCGGACCCCGTGAAGGCCAGGCGCAGCAAATGACCGCCAGTCTTCAGGCGCTCGGTTACACGCGCTTTCAACGCGGGCGGCAATTCGTGCGCGATGACATCGCCGATCAATGCACGCGTGACTTCGTGATGCGGCTGCATGAAGACTTCGACCACGTTGCCTTCTTCGACCACACGGCCGGCATCGAGCACGGCGACGCGATCGCAGACCTGCTTGATCACATCCATCTGGTGCGTGATCAGGACGATGGTGAGACCAAGTTCCTTGTTGATCTTGCGCAGCAGATCGAGAATCGAGCGGGTTGTTTCAGGGTCGAGCGCGGAAGTGGCTTCATCCGATAGCAGCACCTTGGGCTTGCTCGCCAGCGCCCGGGCGATACCCACGCGCTGCTTCTGGCCGCCGCTGATCTGCGACGGATAGCGGTCCTTCTGTGTGGTCAGGCCGACCAGATCCAGCAACGGCAGCACGGTCGCCTCGATCTCGCCGCGCTTCATGCCGGCGAGTTCGAGCGGCAGCGCGACGTTGTCGAACACGGTCCGAGACGACAGCAGGTTGAAATGCTGGAAAATCATGCCGATGTCGCGGCGAGCCGTACGCAACTGCGCGGCAGAGAGCGTGGTGAGGTCGTGGCCGTCCACGATCACGCTGCCTTCGCTAGGCCGTGTCAGCAGGTTGATGGTGCGTACCAGCGTACTTTTACCGGCGCCGCTGCGCCCGATGATGCCGAACACTTCGCCCGGCGGTATCGTCAGATTGACGTTGTGCAACGCTTCGATCCAGCCTCGTGGGCCCGCGAAACGCTGCGACAGATTGCGAATTTCGATCATGTAAACGAAAAAAAGCGACGAACTCCCCGTTGAGCAACATCGCTCGGGCAAGCCGGCCGCCGTTCATCCCTGGTTCTGGAGAGGCGAAAGTTTAACGTAACCTGCGCCGCCGCCTTAATAATCAATTGCGAAGGGCTAATTACTTAAGCATATGAGCGCCTTGCGGCGCGGCTTTCCGGGCGAGAAATGTGCGCCGAAATACGTAAAACGGATATCGATTCAAGCAAAGCTCGGTTCCATCAGGGAAAATCGGTCGTTAAAATGTTTTAATAATCTGCTGCGTTCGTATGCACAGGCGCAGTCCCGCCGCACTACTGGGAGTATTTCGTTGAAGAGCTTCGAATTTCGCCGCCCGCTCGTGGTTGGCATTGGCGGCACGACCCGCGCGGCTTCATCGACCGAACGCGCCCTTCGCGTTGCCTTGAACGGCGCTGAAGCCGAGGGCGCGCGCACGCGCCTCTTCGGCGGCACGTTCCTGCACAGCCTCCCTCACTACGCGCCCGAACACAAGGAACGCACCGAAGCGCAGATCGAACTGATCGAAGCCGTGCGCGAAGCGGACGCGGTGATCATCGGGACGCCCGGATACCACGGCGGCGTCTCGGGACTCGTCAAGAACGCGCTGGACACGCTGGAAGAACTGCGCGACGACAGACGCCCCTATCTCGACGGCCGGGCGGTCGGCTGCGTGGTGACGGCTTATGGATGGCAAGGCGGCGGCGCAGTGCTGACGTCGCTGCGTTCAATCGTGCATGCGCTGCGCGGCTGGCCGACGCCGTATGGCGCGGCCGTCAATTCGCTGGAAACGCGGTTCGAAACCATCGATACCTGCTCCGATCCGAAAGTCGCCGATCAGCTCGCAACCGTCGGCCGGCAAGCTGCGCAGTTCGCGCTGGCGTTCAATGCGCGCGAGGCTATTGCGGAACTCGATACTGCGCGTTGACTTTTTGGTTTGCCTGTAGCAATTCAACGCCGAGCACTTTCTCGAGACTCTGGATGCGGCGTGTGACCGCTGGCTGAGTTGTGTCGAGCAGTCGAAAAAGCATGTGCGACTGGCAGCGCACGACCGCAGCAACTGCCTCGATGTCATCTGACTTCAATAAAACGCGTTCCACTCAGGGCACATGAATGTCTGATCATTATTGAAGTTGCACACCGTTTGCGTCAGTCCTTGAACGGCAACTCCGGGGTGAATACGAAAGAATCCACCACATACCCCATATGGAAATAGCCGCTGCATGCACATGACGCAATGCGTTCAAGGTGATACGGCTCACGCGCGGTTTCCCTGGCCTGACTTGCAGCAGCCAATCGCCGTGCATGCCACTTGCGCAGCACGTCGCTGCCCCAGCTCCTGAAAAGGGCTTTCTGTTCTGACATCGCAGTTCTCCTTGAACGCTGGCCGGCGCGGAGCAAACGGCCACCGCTTTTATAAGGTAGGCGAAACTTAATCGCGCGGATACCATCTTTTATTCATTTCCATATCTGCCGATCATTCGGTAGCCACGACCGCAAACCCGCGCAAGACCTACGCCACATTTGCTTCTTTCCTATTCCCCTTGGGAGCGGCTTTGCTTCTGCCAATTGCTTGGTTCCGTTGGCAGGCGCCGCTGGCTAATCTGGGCACATGCGTTCCATTGCATCGAGTACCGGAGATCAAACAGACATGCATTACAAGGGTTATGAAGTCGCTCCCGCCGCACAGCCGCTGCCCAGCGGATTGTTCGCCGCCAACCTCGTCATTCAGGACGAAGCGTCGCTGCAAAAACGCGCCTATGTATTCGACGCCCTCGACTACTTCTTCGAATCCGATCTTGCCGTGGCCTACGCGGCGCGCTGGGCGCGCATGTGGATCGATAACCGGCGCCTGCCTCGGGCGTGAAGCAGGTTCTGAAGCATCCTTTCGAATTTGCATAACCACATGAAAACAGATTCGTTCCAACACCGCGCAAGTCGTGAGACGATGCGGCCCTGCTAACCAGAAAGAGTTTCAATATGCATCGTAGAACTATCCTTGCAAGCGTCGCGTTCGCCGCGCTTGGCGCCGTATTCGGCACCGCCCACGCTGAAGATGCGCCGCTGCGCATCGGCACCATGAGCGGCCCCGACGCGCAGATCTGGACCGAAGTATCGAAGGTCGCGGCTCGCGAAGGCCTCAAGATCAAGGTGATCGAATTCAACGATTACATTCAGCCCAATGCAGCACTCGATGCGGGCGACCTGGACGCAAACGGCTTTCAGCACCAGCCGTTTCTCGACAGCCAGGTCAAGCAGCGCGGCTACAAGATCGTCAACGTGGGCCTGACGTACGTGGCGCCCATGGGTTTCTACTCGAAGAAGATCAAGTCACTGAAGGACTTGCCGCAAGGCGCGAAGGTCGGCATTCAGAACGACCCGTCCAATGGCAATCGCGCACTGTTGCTGCTGCAAAAGAATGGCGTGATCAAGTTGAAGGCAGGCGTGGGCAAGGACGGCGTGAACGCAACGCCGCTCGACGTGGTTGAAAATCCGAAGGGCATCAAACTGGTCGAACTCGATTCGGCGCAGTTGCCGCGCTCGCTGGATGACCTCACCGCTGCGTCCATCAACACCGACTACGCCGTGAAGGCCGGCTTGTCGCCGACCAAGGATGCGATCGCCATTGAAGATCTGAAGGGCCCGTATGCCAACCTGATCGCGGTGCGCGAGAAGGATCGCAATGCGCCCTGGGTCAAGAAGCTGGTGTCGGCGTATGAGTCGCCGGATGTGAAGAACTATATCGATACGCAGTTCAAAGGCTCGATCATTCCGGCCTTCTAGTCAAAGCTGGCGCTGAATAAAAAGGGGCGAACCTTGGTTCGCCCCTTTTGCATTTGGATCCCTTAAAGCCGTGCAATCGATACTTCCGTAGACTTCACGAATGCGATGACTTCACTGCCGACCTTCAATTCGAGTTCATCGACTGAACGAGTCGTGATCACCGACGTCACGATGCCGTGTGGCGTCTCTACATCCACCTCGGATACCACCGACCCGCGGATGATCTCCTTGATATGACCTTTGAACTGGTTGCGTACGTTGATTGCTGTGATGCCCATGTGATGCTCCCTGTTTGAGTGAGTCATGCCGGGGCCGGTCGACATCGGCAAAATGTGATGAATACGTTGTCTAGCTGACCTGTGCGCCGTGCTTCAGCACACGCGACAGAAACTGCTCTTCCAGCTCCGCGAAACCTTCTGCCGTGCGCGAACGTGGGCGCGCGAGCGAGATGGCGGCATCGAAGGAAATCTTGCCCTCTTCGATCAGCACGATGCGCTCGCCCAATGCCACAGCCTCCTGCACATCGTGCGTAACCAGCAACGCAGTAAAGCCATGCTCGCGCCACAGACGCTCGATCAACGCGTGCATTTCAATGCGCGTCAAGGCGTCCAGCGCGCCAAGCGGTTCATCCAGCAACAGCAGGTCCGGCCGATGCACGAGCGCGCGAGCAAGCGCCACACGCTGGCGCTGACCGCCCGAAAGTTGCGCAGGCCAGTCGCCTTCACGCGCGCTCAAACCGACTTCGGCCAGCGTCGCGCGTGCGTCCTCACGCGACGATTTCGGCAAGCCGAGCATCACGTTTTGCAGCACGCTTTTCCACGGCAGCAGGCGCGCGTCCTGGAACATGATGCGGGTCTGCAATTCGCTCGATCCCTCTGCCGCGTTACGGCTCACCACGCCGCCGGTCGCTTTCTCGAGCCCGGCAATAAGGCGCAGCAGCGTGGACTTGCCGCAGCCGCTGCGTCCGACTATCGATACAAAGCTGCCACGCTCGATAGCAAAATCAAAATTGGAGAGAACTTTGCGCGCGCCGAAATGTTTGTCGACGCCCTGAAGCGCGACGGCCATGTCCGCAGGATTCGGACGCAGCGAAGGCAACGGCGGTGTGCGTTCACGCGTGATGACGCGCGGTTCGTCGTTGGCAAACGCAACGCTATCCGATGACAGCGATGAAAGAACTGAAGTCACGATTTTGCTCCCTTCTGATACGCAGGATGCCAGCGCAGCGTGGCGCGCTCGATGGATTTGGCGAGCATGTCGGCAAGCTTGCCGAGCAGCGCGTAGAGCAGGATGCCGACCACCACCACGTCCGTCTGCAGGAACTCGCGGGCGTTCATCGTCATATAGCCGATACCCGATTGCGCCGAGATGGTTTCCGCCACGATCAGCATCACCCACATGAGGCCGAACGCAAAACGCACGCCGACGAGAATGGACGGCAACGCCCCCGGTAATATCACGTCGCGATACAACGCAAAACCTGTAAGCCCGTAGCTGCGCGCCATTTCGATCAGGTCGGCATCGACGGAACGAATACCGTGATACGTATTCGTGTAGACCGGAAAGAACACGCCGAGCGCAACCAAAAACAGCTTGGCTTCCTCGCCAATGCCGAACCACAGGATCACCAGCGGGATCATTGCAAGCGCGGGGATGTTGCGGATCATCTGCACGGTCGAGTCGAGCGCAACCTCAGCCGGTTTGAAGAGACCTGTCCCCAGCCCGAGCACGAAACCGATACCGCCGCCGATCGCAAAACCGGTCAATGCACGCCATGCGCTGACCTTCACGTTCGCCCACATGTCGCCCGACTGGATCAGCTCCCACGCGGCCTTGACGACTGCCAGCGGCTCGGGCAAGACACGCGACGACAAGCCGCCGGTTCGCGCTGCAAGCTCCCATGCAACCAGGATCAGGATAGGCACGAGCCAGGGCGCTGCCTGCATGCCTGCGCGTCGAAGAAATGATCCGTTCATTGTGATTCCCCGTTTCAGCTCTGCGATGCACGCGGCAAATACGACGTCCCCACGATTTCGCCAAAGGGTCCCGACAACGGGCCCGACGCGGGCTCTTTCTGCTCGCGCGGCAACAGCGGGAACACGAGTTCTGCAAAGCGATACGACTCCTCCAGATGCGGATAGCCGGACAAGATGAACGTATCGATACCCAGCGCCGCGTATTCTTTCATCAGGCCCGCAACCTGCTCCGGATTGCCGACGAGCGCCGTGCCCGCGCCACCGCGCACGAGTCCGACGCCGGCCCACAAGTGCGGATAGACTTCGAGCTTGTCGCGCTGGCCGCCATGCAACGCAGCCATGCGACGCTGGCCTTCGGAATCCATCTTTGCAAACGATGCCTGCGCGCGCTGGATGGTTTCATCGTCGAGCTTGCTGATGAGCTTGTCCGCGTCCGCCCACGCTTCTTGTTCCGTCTCGCGCACGATCACATGCAGGCGAATGCCGAACTTGATCTTGCGGCCTTTGTCGGCTGCGCGGCGGCGAATATCGTTGATCTTCTTTTCGACTTCGGCCGGCGGTTCGCCCCACGTCAGGTACGTGTCGATATGATCGGCCGCAATCTCGTGCGCGGCAGGCGACGAGCCGCCGAACCACAGCGGCGGGTGCGCTTTCTGCACCGGCGGATAA
>NZ_CAXTGZ010000025.1:0-23043 GCF_964243625.1 uncultured Caballeronia sp. | reverse complement strand
CGATCTGGTCAACCTCACGCTGTCCGGTTTCGCTCCATTCGATGAAGCCGGCTACAGCTTTGCATTCGCCGCCGACGCAACCGGCGAGGCCCTGCGCCGGCGCATGGACGCGGCGCTTGCCGCATTGCCGCCGCGTTTCTTGATGGAAGTACGCGCACGCTGGGCCGTCGCCGCGGCCGTGACGTTCACCCAACCGCTCGAATTAAGCGGCCCCGAGCTTGCCTGGGTCGCGGCACATCCCGTGGTCGACTACTCCATGTACGCGGACGCCGCGCCCATGACGTTTCGCGATTCGAGTGGCAAGCCGGCAGGACTTGCCATCGATATGTTGTCGGCTATCGGCGCGGCGACGGGTCTGACATTTGAAGGCCATTTGCGCGATTCGGTCGAAGCCGTCACGCAGGATATCTTCGACGGCAATTCGGCCTTGATCCCATATGGATTCAGCGCCGGGCAGATTCCGCCGCAGTTCGTGCCAAGCAAACCCTACGGCGAAGGCGTGCTCGCGATCGTGACCCGCGCGGGCGCCGAGCCGCTTCACGACGCCCGCGCGCTTGCCGAAAAACGCGTCGCGTTGTGGCGCAACCATGCGCTGATGGCCATGCTGCACGAGCGCGTGCCCACGGCGCGAATCGTCGAGACTTTACCGGTCAAGGGCCAGTTCGACGCCGTGCTCGACGGCGACGCGGACGCGACCGTCATCGACATGACGTTCGCGAATTACGCCGTCGGCAATCCGTATCGCGGCAAGCTCGCGATCACCGGCGCGTTCATCGATCAACCCGTGCAGCACGGCTTTCTCATCGCGCGTGGCGAGCCGATGTTGCTGTCGATCGTGAACAAGGCGATCGCGCACATGCAGCCCGCCGAGCTCGATGCCATCCGCCGCCGGTGGCTGCTGATCGAGCATCCCGAGAGCAAATGGGAGCAGCGGCGTCCGCAAGTCATCTTCGGCGCGTTACTGGCGGTGGCCCTGCTTGCGTTGCTCGCCGGATGGGGCTGGTCGCTGAAGAAGCAGGTGGATCGGCGGCGCAGAGCCGAGGACGCAATGCGGCGCGCCAGGAACGACGCCGAGAGCGCGAACCGTGCGAAGTCCGTCTTCCTCGCGGCGATGAGCCATGAGATCCGCACGCCGATGAATGCCGTCCTCGGTCTCCTCGAACTCGAGCTGCGCAGCCCGGGAGACAGGGCATCGACGGTCAGGGCGCTCGGCACGGCGCACAATGCGGCGCGCGATCTGCTTGGCATGATCGACGATATCCTCGACATGGCGAAGATCGAAGCGGGACGGCTCACATTGATGCCCGCGCCCGTGGAACTCGGGGCGTGGGTGCAGAGCGTTGCAGCGATCTACGAGCCGGCGGCGCGCGTAAAGGGCCTGGCGCTGAGGGTCCGCGCGAACGGCGAAAGCGAACACGCATGGGTGCTGGCCGATGCATTGCGACTGCGGCAGGTGCTAGGCAATTTGTTATCGAACGCGATCAAGTTCACCGATGCCGGCGAGATCGTGATCGACTATTCGATCGCGCAGACGAACACGCGCTGCGCGTTCGTGTTCACGGTGTCCGATACTGGTCTCGGGATCGCGGGCGATCAGCAGGCCTTGCTCTTCACGCCCTTCACGCAAGCGCGTCAGGAACAGCCGGGAAGGTTCGGCGGAACGGGTCTTGGCCTGACGATCTGCAGGCGGCTGATGACGTTGATGAACGGCACCATCGAGTTATCGAGCACGCCGGGGCAGGGGAGCCGGTTCACCGTAAAAATGAGCTTGCCGCTGAGCGAACCGCCCTTGCAAATGCCTGTTCCGGAAGACGCCGAAACGCGGGTGCCCGAAGGCTTGCGCATACTTGTAGTCGATGATCATCCCGCCAATCTCATCCTGCTCACAAGCCAGTTGAAGAACCTTGGCTGCGAGATCGAAACGGCCAGCGAAGGCGCAGCCGCATTCTCGCGATGGGATCAGCAAAGACTCGAAGGTTCGCCATTCGACCTGATCCTGACCGACTGTTCGATGCCCGTCATGAGCGGCGAGGATCTCGCCCGCGCAATCCGCAAGCGCGAGGCCGAGGGGCAGGGAACGCGGGTACCTATCGTGGGCGTGACGGCGAACGCGCAGCGCGAGGCCGTGGATCACGCGCTCGCGTCAGGCATGACGCAGTGCCTGGTCAAGCCGCTGGGACTGGACGCGCTGCGACATGCGCTCGTGCTTGCATCGCAAAGGACGGAGGAGGTGCATGAGGCCGCAACACCGGTAATCGCCGATCACACGTCACCGGACGCCTATGCGAGGTTTTTCCCGGTATCCGACGCCCCGATCCGTCTTTCCAGGCGCACTACAGGAACACGGGTCTATGGCCCGACACACGCTTTTCCGTCCAATACGCCTCGCCAGCAGTCGGTGATTACAGCGCACACGGCGGACGCAAATCATCAGACGAAGCGCTTGGCGATTGCCGCACCGCGCTTTGATGCCGACCTTCTGAACAGTCACGGAGATCAGGCGGCGCTCCTCGTCGATGTGCTGAAGTGGTCGAACCAGGTCGATCTCGAAGCCAGGTCGATCTCGAAGCCAGTCGCGCGGCACTCGACACGGGCGACTTCCAGCGCCTTCATGAACTCGTGCATCGCATGAAAGGAGCATCCCTGGTGATTGGGGCCACGCCGTTTGCCGATGCCTGCGTCGCGCTGCAAAGCCTGATCGAGCACGACGAGCATCCGTCCGACATGGCGAAACTCTGCGATGCCTACGCGCGTTTCAACGACGAAGCCATAGCACTGGATGCGGCGTTGACACAGCACGCTGCATTAACACAAAACGTCGCCTGAAGCGAATGCCTGAGCCCGGCTTCGGGTTCACCATTAATGTCCATTGTGATTATCGAGTCGCGCATGTGTTTTAATTAGGCCCTCCTCTCGATCCGACATTTTGCTCTCGCTGATTCTGGCGTGGCACGCTCGCCGAATGAATAGAAGGCCTCTTTCGTATCACCGGCATGGTTCTCGTCTGGCGGTCGCCGCCGCGTGGCTCCTGCTCGCCGCCGGCAGCGCGGCGCATGCTCAGAGACCTGAGTTGCTGGATCCGCGCGTGAAGCAAACCACCATCGTGGACACGATTTGCCGTCCGGGTTACGCCGACGACGTGCTGCCTCCGTTCGATACCCTGCAGCGTCAGAAAGACCAGTTGCTCAAGCAGCGCAAGGTCGACCCGGCGACCGCGTCGCAATATGCGCTCGATCACCGCATGCCTGTATTGCTCGGCGGTTCGCCGACGTCTGCAGCCAATCTCGACATTCGCCGCTGGGATGGCCGCGCGGGACAGCGCCGCAAGGAACGGCTGGCGGTGTTCCTGAAGCGCTGTGTGTGTACGGGGGATTTGTCGTTGGCGGCGGCCCAGACCGCCATGAGCGGTGACTGGTCGAACCAGTTCCGGAATTTGTCCAGTTCGAGTTGCACCGGAGACTGAGCGTCGAAGTCATTCAATGGTGAACGTGTCGAGCGGCTGGTTCGCCTGCGTTTTACCTGCGAAACGGCGCGCCAGCTGATCATGGAGCCTGCGGGCTTCGTCCAGTGTCAGGTCGATCCAGTACGGGTCCCCGGCGCCATCGTTCAGACGTTCGGGCGGAAACTGGATCTCCAGCACAATGCCTTTCTTGTAGCTCATCGCTTGAAACTCCGCGTCGTGGCAAAGAAAGGCATCGAGTCTACCGGCGCGCAAAGGCAGCATTGGCGCTCGACCGGGAAATATATTCTTGCCGGTCGCTCAATAAACAAAGCCTCTTCGACACGGCGTCACAGCTTGGGCAGCGCGGCGCCATCGAGCAAATGGCTCACCACCCGCTCGCCCAGCGCAGGCCCGACGCTCATTCCCACGCCGCTATGCATGAACACGCCGGTGACGGCGGGCGATGCCCGCAGCACGGAAAACGGCGCGTCCGATGTGCCGGTTCGCGCGCCATACACGCCTTGCCAACGTTCGATCACGTCGAGTCTGCCGCCGAGCGTGCTTTCGGCGAGCGTGAGCAGCATGTCATCGACAGATGCCGCGTTGAACGGCGACGGATCGTCATCGTAATCATGCGAATCGCCGATGATCAAGTCGCCCGCCGGCGTCGGGCTCGCCAGCAAATGAATGCCGTGCTCGAGCAACGCGGGTTCTTGCGCGGCCACTTCTTCGTGCAGCGCGGCGGCTTCGGGCAGGTCCGAAAACGCGCCGTAATGCAGGCAGCTTAAACCAGTCAGCACCGCATGATCGAGGGCGAATGGTTGGGCGGGCCTCACACGCAGCATCTGCAAACGGCACACGCGCGGCTCGATTGCGGCAAGCTCGGGTGCAAGCAGCGACAAATAATCGTGCCCCGCACAAATCACCACCTGTTCGGCGCGCGACTCGCCGGCCGTCGTGTCGAGAACGCCGTTGTCGATACCGCGCACCATCGTTCCAAAGCGGAAATCCACGCCATGCGCGCGCCGCAAATAGTCGATCAACCCTGGCACCGCCTCGCGCGAGAAGACCTGCAAGTCGGCGCGTCCATGCAACGCGGCGTGATGTTTGCTGAAGCGGCCGCCGTAGAGATCGTTGAGCGCGGCGCGTGACACCATGGCGGCGTCGTAGCCCGCCTCGCGGGCGCGCGTCTCGGCGAACGCCTCCATGACGTGCGCTTGCGCCGAGCTTCGGGCGAACATCAGCGAGCCCGAGCGGCGCATATGGAGGCCGGCATCGCGTGCCCAGCCAAGCCATATTTCCCGCGATGCCTGTGCGAGCGCATGCATGGCACCCGGCGGCTGGCCGGTCACGAGCACCATGCCGAAGTTGCGGATGGACGCGCCAACCGGCGTGCCGCTGCGCTCGAAAACGGTGACGCGCAAGCCACGCCGGGCGAACGCATGAGCATGCGCCAGTCCGAGAATGCCGGCGCCGATAATGGCTACATCTGTGTGAGGGGTCGTCGTCATTGGGTTTGTCAAAGCGTTGTGCGTACTACAATACGCGCGGTTTCACGTCTTTTAACCGATATCCATTCATTGCCGGCATGTCCGGTTGCCCCGATGCTCGCCGAACAACGTCATCAATACATCCTGTCCGAGTTGTCGAAGAACGGCGCGTTGTCGGTCGCCGAACTCGTGCGCGCGCTCGACGTCTCGCGTGAAACCGTCCGCCGCGATCTCAACGCACTCGCCGAACGCGGCCTGATCGCGACTACGCATGGCGGCGCGCTGTCGAATGACCGGCGCGAGCCCGACCTCGATACACGCGAAGCGGCGAACGCATCCGCCAAGCGCGCAATAGGCGAGCGCGCCGCGCAATTCGTGCCGGACGGCGCGTCCGTGATCATCGATTCGGGCAGCACCACGCAAGCCGTGGCGCGCGCGCTTGGCGACCGGCATCGCCTGACGGTCTACACCAACGACTGGCGCATCGCGTTGCTGCTCGGCCGGCGCAATGACAACAAGGTCACGCTGCTCGGCGGCGAACTTTCGGACAACGAGGACGCCACGTTCGGCCTCGATACCGTGCAGCAGCTTTCGCAGTATCACGTGGACTTCGCGTTCGTGGGCGCGGGCGCGATCACGTCCGATGGTTACCTGACCGACTATTCGCGGCTCGCCGCGGAAGTGCGCAGCCGGATGATCGTGGCTGCGAGCGCCGCGGTGATCGTCGCGGATCATTCGAAGTTCGGTCACGTCACGCCGGTGCGCATCCGCGACTTCGAGAAAGCGCGATACCTGGTCACCGAACTCACGCCCGACAAGGCTTTGCGCAAGGCGATCGCCTCGCGCGGGCCGGAGCTGGTGATTGCCTGACCGCTTGCCGGGCATGGATCAGGCCGCGAGCCGCACGTGCAACATGCCCAACGCGCGGCTGATTGCAGCCACTGCGTTCAGCATCTCGTTGGCATCGATAGCGCCAATGCATCCCACGCGAAACGTCTCCACTTCCGTCAGCTTGCCCGGGTACAGCACGTATCCTGCATCGCGCACGGCTTCGTAAAAGCGCTTGAAATCGTAGGCCGGATCGCGCGGCGCATGGAACGTGACGATCACCGGCGCCTGCACCGAAGCGTCCAGGAAAGGCCTGAATCCAAGCGCCGCCATGCCCTCGATCAACGCCGCGCAATTGCGCTGGTATCGAGCGCCGCGCGCAGCCTGGCCGCCTTCCGCCTTGTATTGATCGAGCGCCGCGCGCAACGCGGCGACCACATGCGTGGGCGGCGTGAAGCGCCATTGCGTGGTCTTCTGCATGTACGCATATTGATCGTAAAGGTCGAGCGCGAGCGAACGGGAAACGCCTTCCGATGCTTCCAGCACACTTCGCCGCACGATCACGAAGCCCATCCCCGGCACGCCTTCAAGGCACTTGCCGCTCGCCGATACGACGGCATCGATGCCGCCCTTCGATACATCGATAGGCAACGCGCCGAACGAACTCATTGCATCGACAATAAGACGCTTGTCGAAACGCGCGCACGACGCGGCGATCTCATCGAGCGGATTGAGCAAACCTGCGCTCGTCTCCAGATGCACCTGCGCCACGTGCGTGATGCGCGGCTCGCGCAAGAACATCTCCTCGATACGCGCGACGCCGGCCGGTTCGTCATCGCGCAACTTCAATTCGATCGCCGCTATTCCGAGCCGCTCGAGGATCTTCAGCAAACGCGTGCAATACGCGCCGTTGTTCGGTACGAGCACGACCGCATCGCGCGGCACGAGCGACCCGAGCGCGGCTTCGACCGAAAACGTGCCGCTTCCCTGCATGGGCACGCATACAAAATCTTTTTGACCGGACACGATAGAGAGCAGGTCGCGGCAGATCGAGTCTGTCATCTGGTTGAAAGCCGCATCCCACGATCCCCAGTCGCGCAACATCGCCTGACGCGTGGCCGGCGTTGTGGTGAGCGGGCCGGGCGTCAGCAAAATCGGGTCACTTCCGTTGATCACAATCTTCTCCGTTCGTATTTTCAGGCAGGCATGAAATAGTCTACGTCGGAATTTTGGCGAAATGTGGTCTTTGTTGTAGAAATGTGGCATCGTCATGGCGTTGTCATAGAGTTCTGTGATGCTTCGATCCGGCTGCGGGTGATACCAGATCAACCTCCGCGCCAAAGAATCATCGGACGCAAGCGGCCTTTCGAAAACCGCGCGTCATCCTCACGCCACCTGGTTGTTTCCGTCTTCCGGAGAACTTGCAACATGACAAAAAATCGCTTCCCCAAAGCTCGTCTGGCTTCGTGTCTTGCCGTGGCCGTGTTCGCAAGCGTCGCGGCCATGCAGGCGCATGCCGCCGATGCAGTCGTGCTGTACACCGCCGACGGCCTTGAAAACCTGTACAAGGATGTGCTGCCGGCCTTCGAAAAGAAGGAAGGTGTGAAGGTGAATATCGTGACGGCGGGTAGCGGGGAAGTGGTGAACCGGGCGCAGGTGGAGAAGGATTCGCCGAAGGCCGACGTGCTCGTGACGCTGCCGCCGTTCATCCAGCAAGCATCGCAAGGCGGCTTGCTGCAGCCGTACCAGAGCGTGAACTACGCGAATGTGCCGGCGATTGCGAAGGCATCCGATGGTGCGTGGGCGACCTTCGTGAACAACTACTTCTCGTTCGCGATCAACCCCGAAGTCACGAAGACCGCGCCGAAGACGTTTGCCGACTTGTTGCATCCGGACTTCAGCGGCAAGGTGGCTTACTCGAATCCCGCGACCGCCGGCGACGGCATGGCCGTGATCATCCTGACGAGCGCGCTGATGGGCGAAGACAAGGCGTTCGACTATCTGAAAGACCTGGAAAAGAGCGCGAAATTCCACACGAAGGGCACGGGTTATCTCGACGTGCTGCTTTCGCGCAACGAAATCTCATTCGCGAACGGCGACCTGCAGATGGATCTGGACGATGCCACCAACGGCGGCCTTTCGCTCAAGCCGATCTTCCTCTCGGCCAAGGCCGGCGAAGCGCCGACCACGTTCCAGTTGCCCTACGCGATCGGCCTGATCAAAGGCGGCCCGAATCAGGCTGAAGGCAAGAAGCTGGTCGACTACCTGATGTCGAAGGAAGTGCAGGCGAAGGTGCCGGACATCTACGGCATTCCGGGCCGCACCGACGTTCCGCTTGCCGGCAAGAATGGCGAGGCGGTCAAGCAGGCCATCGCGGGCGTGAAGCTGATTCCGGTGGACTGGAACCAGGTCATGGACAAGAAAGCCGCGTGGACCACGCGCTGGAAAAACGACGTGATCGGCAACTCCGGCAAGCAACTCGACGTGGTCAAGCCGAAGTCGTAAGCGCTTGCGTTCTTATCGAAGCTCTCAGGGATGCGAACCGTGAACACTTTGACGCTGGCTCCGGCCACTCGCGAAGCTGCTGCCGCCGATTCTTTCAAGCCGGCGCATGGCGGCGTGCATATCGAAGGCCTGAGCGTGCGCTTTGGCGCGCGTACGGTGCTGGATGACCTCTCGCTGACTATCGAGCGCGGCGAACTGCTTACCGTGCTCGGCCGCAGCGGTTGCGGCAAGACTACGTTGCTGCGGTTCATCGCGGGATTCGTGGAGGCGGACGGGCTCGCGGGCCGGCTGACGGTGGCCGGGCGTGATCTTACGCACGTGCCGCCGTTCAAGCGCAACCTCGGGCTTCTGTTTCAAAGCTATGCGCTGTTCCCGCATCTTTCCGTGTTCGATAACGTCGCGTTCGGCCTGCGGGCGCGGCGTCTGAAAGCCGGAGAGATAGCGCGGCGCGTGGCGGATGCACTCAAGCTCGTGCAACTCGGCGACGCGGGGCACGTGATGCCCGCGCAGTTGTCGGGCGGCATGCAGCAACGCGTGGCGTTGGCGCGAGCGCTGGTAATCGAGCCGGATGTGCTGCTGCTCGACGAACCGCTCTCGGCACTCGATGCCAACCTGCGCGCATCGGTCCGTACCGAACTGAAGTCGTTGCATGAGCGCCTGCCGAACCTGACCATTGTCTGCGTGACGCATGATCAGGACGATGCCCTGGTGCTCTCGGATCGCACGTTGCTGATGCGTGATGGCCGTATCGCGCAACTCGGCACGCCGCGTGAACTCTACGATAACCCCAAGGACGCGTTCGTCGCGCGCTACCTTGGCGCGGCGAACTTGTTGCCGCCATCGATCATGTTTCCTGTTGGCGATGCACGGCACGACGAACGCGGCAGGCTTGCGTGCATCCGTCCCGAGTGCCTGTCGATCGTGCCGTTGGGCAGTGCGCAATTGCACGGCACGATCTCCTCGGTTGAATGGTACGGCGCGGCGCTCTCGGTCTCGGTGATGCTCGATGCATTGCCCGACCAGCCCGTGCTCGTCACCATGCAACGATCGCATGGTCCGATGCCCGAGAAGGGCGCACGTGTTTCCCTACGCCACGAGGTTGACGATGTCGTCCTTGTCAGCGAGTGAACACCTGGTCGACGACCCCGCGCACACGCTTGCCAAGCGTCGGCGCGAACGGCGTGCGCAGTGGCAGCTCTGGTTCATCCTGGTGGTCGTGCTCGGACCATTGGTGCTGTATCCGCTCGTGCAATTGTTGTGGCTGAGCGTGACGGGCAAGCATGGCTTGAGCCTGCAGGCGTACACCGCGTTCTTCACCAATCCCGAAACCAGCGGTGTGATCGGCACGACGCTCGGCATCCTCTTCGCGAGTGCAACGCTTGCGTCATTGCTCGGTGTCATGCTTGCATCCATATTGTTTTTCAAGCCATTTCCCGGCGCGAAACTCGTGACGCGTTTCCTCGAATTGTTTGTCGCGTTCCCTTCGTTCCTGGTCGCGTTCACGCTGATCTTTCTGTATGGATCGCAGGGATCGGTGAGCATCGGCTTGCAGCGTTTGTTCAACTTGCAGAATCCGCCGCTCGACTTCTTGTTTGGCATTGGCGGCGTGATTCTCGCGGAGGTCGTGTTCTACGCACCGTTCGTGGTGCGGCCGACGCTTGCGTCGTTTGCAACGCTCGACATGCGTCTGATCGAAGCCGCGAAGAGTCTGGGTGCGAGTGGCTGGATGGTCGCGTTCAAGGTCATCCTGCCGCTCGCATGGCCGGGTATCGCGGCGGGAACGATCCTGTGTTTCCTGCTGACGCTCAATGAATTCGGCATCCTGCTCGTATTGGGAAGCGCACATCTGATAACTTTGCCGATGGCAATCTACAGCTCGGCTACGGTCGATCTGGACTTGCCGACAGCCGCGGCCGGCGCGGTTGTCATGCTTGCAATGTCGCTCTCGTTGTACGCGCTCTACAGGCGCGTCAACCGGCGCACAGGAGGCCGCAATGGCAACTGAATTTTCGCTGCCGGTTGCAGCATCGAAGCCGCACTCGCTCAAACGCGTCGGCGCGTGGATCTTCACCTGTTTCGCCGCGCTTCTGTGCTTCTGGCTGTTTGTATTGCCGGTGATCGTGGTTGCGCTTTCCAGCGTGGCGTCGCACTGGTCGGGAACGATCTTCCCCGATGGCTTCAGCATGCGCTGGTTCGAACGCCTCGGTTCAAGCGACTTCGATGCGCTGACAACGAGCCTTGAAGTCGGCTTCGGCGTGGCCGTCCTCGGGACCGTCCTCGGTCTTTGGCTGGCGCTCGCGCTCGAAGGCCGCGACCGGCGCGGTGTGGGCGCATGGGTCGATACAATCGCGATGATGCCCAACGGCGTGCCGAGTGTCGTGCTCGGACTGGCCGTGCTGATTGCGTATCACAAGAAGCCCCTGGATATTTCAGGGTCCGCGGCAATCGTCGTGCTGGTGCAGTTGGCGCTGGTGCTGCCGTTTTGTTATCGATGTGCGGCCGCTGCGCTGCGGCCTGAACTTACGATCCTGCGCGAAGCGGCTGCGAGCCTTGGCGCACCGCCATCGATGGTCCTTTCGCGTGTCGTCCTGCCGCAACTCGTTCCCGCAATCCGCGCGAGTCTTGCGCTTGGTTTCGCGTTGTCGCTGGGCGAACTCGGCGCGACGCTGACCGTTTATCCGCCGGGATTCGCTACGGTTCCGATCGTCGTGGTGGGACAGGTGAATCGCGGTTATTACCTGCCGGCATCGGCGCTTTCGCTGATCCTGCTGGCGGTGTCTCTCGCTGCGCTGTTGCTGATCGCGGCGAAGGTTCCCCGGCGGCGCATGGCCTGAATCGAAGCTATCGCAAGGTGTGTCCCGCTTGCGCGGGACAATTTCTCACGCCGAAAAATGTGGCAAATATTGGCGTTGTAAGTCAAAATATGTAAATCGCGCCGAATTAAAAGTGCCGGTTCACGCTCGAAAAGGAACGTCATGTCCATCTCTACTGAAACGTCTATCGAAGTCAACGGCCGCGCTTATGGCCCGGCACGCGCGTTGACGGTCGTCGTGTGCGTCGATGGTTGCGAGTACGACTATCTCGAAGCAGCGGTTGCTGCGGGCGTAGCGCCGTTTATCGGCACGATGCTCGAAGGTGGTTCCGCCTTTCGTGCCGACTGTGTGATCCCGTCGTTCACGAACCCGAACAACTTGTCCATCGTGACGGGTGTGCCGCCTTCCGTGCACGGCATCTGCGGCAACTATTTCTTCGATCCGGACGCGAACGGCGGCAAGGGCGCCGAGGTCATGATGAACGACCCGGCCTACCTTCGCGCCGGGACGATTCTCGCGGCCGCGGCGCAGCGCGGCGACAAGGTCGCGGTGGTCACGGCGAAGGACAAGCTGAGGCGTTTGCTTGGCTGGCAGCTCGACGGCATTTGTTTCTCGGCTGAAAAAGCCGATGCCGCCACGCTCGCGGAAAATGGCATCGACAACGTGCTGGAACTCGTTGACAAACCTGTGCCCGATGTCTACAGCGCGGGGCTTTCCGAGTTCGTGTTCGCAGCGGGCGTGCGGCTGGCAGAGACGCGCGACATCGACCTGATGTATCTCTCGACAACCGATTACGTACAGCACAAGTTCGCACCCGGCACGGACGGCGCGAACGCGTTCTACGCCATGATGGACGGCTACCTCGCGCAGTTGAACGCGCTCGGCGCGGTGATCGGGCTCACCGCCGACCACGGCATGAACGCGAAGCACGATCCATCGACGGGCGAGCCTAATGTCGTGTATCTGCAGGACTGGCTCGACGGAACACTGGACATTCCCAGCGCACGGGTCATCCTGCCCATCACCGATCCTTACGTCGTTCATCACGGCGCGCTTGGGTCGTTCGCGACGATCTACCTGCCGCGTTCCGTCGATGCAAAAGCACTGGCGAAGCGCATCGCCGAGTTGCCGGGCGTCGATATCGTGCTGGACAACGCAACGGCGTGCGAACGCTTCGAACTGCCAAACGATCGTGTGGGCGACCTCGTCGTGGTGAGCGGGCGCAACACGGCGCTTGGCACGCGTCGGGCGGAACACGATCTTTCGGGCCTCACGGTGCCACTGCGCTCGCATGGTGGTGTGTCGGAGCAGGAAGTGCCGTTGCTCTTCAATCGGAAAACCGACGGCTTTGAGTCGAAGCTCAACGGCAAACGTCTGCGTAATTTCGATGTATTGAGCATCGCACTCAACCATCTGGTGCTTGCATCATGAGCGCCGTCCTCGCGGCCGAGCAGCACGCGCTGCGCATGGAGAAACTCCGGCTCAAGGGCGAGCGTGCGGCGCGTACACGCAATCTCGATGTGTTCGATCCGTACACGAATACGCGCGTCGGCACCGTGCCGATGGCCAGTGTCGACGATGTCCGCGACGCCTTCGAGTACGCGGCAAACTACCGCGCAACGCTCACGCGCTACGAGCGTTCGCAGATCCTCGAACGCGCGGCTAGCATCATGCGTGAACGCACGGAAGAAGCGTCCGACCTGATTTCGCTGGAGTCGGGTTTATCGAAGCAGGATTCGCGGTACGAAATCGGCCGCGTCGCCGACGTGCTGAAATTTGCGTCCATGGAGGCCTTGCGCGACGACGGCCAGAGCTTCTCCTGCGATCTCACGCCGCACGGCAAGGCGCGCCGGGTGTTTTCGCAACGCGAACCGCTTGCCGGCGTCATTGTCGCGATCACGCCGTTCAACCATCCAATGAACCAGGTCGCGCACAAGATTGCGCCGGCCATCGCGACGAATAATCGCGTGATCCTGAAGCCCTCGGAGAAGGTGCCGTTATCGGCTTATTACTTCGCGGATGTGCTCTACGAAGCCGGTTTGCCCGCCCCGATGCTGCAGGTCCTGACCGGCGATCCGCGCGAGATCGCCGACGAACTCGTCACGCACCGCCTTGCAGAACTGGTCACTTTTACCGGCGGCGTGGCGATAGGCAAAGCGATCGCCGCGAAGGCGGGGTACCGGCGAGTGGTGCTTGAACTCGGCGGCAACGATCCGCTGATCGTGCTCGATGACGCCGATGTCGAACGCGCCGCCACGCTTGCCGTACAGGGTTCGTACAAGAACTCGGGACAGCGCTGCACGGCGGTGAAACGCATGCTGGTGCAGAAGGGGATCGCCGCGCGCTTCACCGAACTCGTGCTGGAAAAAACGCACGCATGGAGCTACGGCGATCCCTTCGATACCGCCAACCAGATGGGCACGGTAATAGACGCAACTGCCGCGGAAACGTTCGAGACGCGCGTGAACGAAGCGGTGCGGCAAGGCGCGCGCCTGCTCTGCGGCAATCGCCGCAATGGCGCGCTGTATTCGCCGACCGTACTCGACCGGGTCGATCCTTCCATGACCTTGGTGCGTGAGGAAACTTTTGGCCCGGTCTCGCCTATCATTGAATTCGATACCATCGACGACGCCATACGAATCAGCAACGGCACCGCGTTCGGTTTGTCATCCGGCGTGTGCACGGACCGCGCCGACCTCATCACGCGGTTTGTGAACGAACTGCGCGTCGGCACGGTGAACGTGTGGGAAGTGCCCGGCTATCGCATAGAACTGACACCTTTCGGCGGTATAAAGGACTCCGGCCTCGGCTACAAGGAAGGTGTCCAGGAAGCGATGAAAAGCTTCACGAGCCTCAAGACTTTTTCGTTACCGTGGGAATGATATGGCGCTGACACTCCCTGACATCCGTCATCTCTTCGATACTTACGGCGCCATGGCTTACAGCGGCGAGCCGGTGACGCAACTGCAGCACGCATTGCAGAGCGCGGCGCTGGCCGAAGGCGCGGGCGCGGAAGATGCACTCGTCGGCGCGGCGTTCCTGCACGATCTGGGCCACTTGCTGAACCTGCAAGGCGAGACGCCGACCGCGCGGGGTATCGACGACCTGCACCAATATTTCGCACTGCCGTTTCTGCGGCCGCTTTTCAGTGACGCCGTGCTTGAACCCATCCGCCTTCATGTGGATGCGAAACGCTGTTTGTGCGCGATTGATGCGGATTATTTCTCAAAGCTCTCGGCCGACTCGGTACGCAGCATGAAGCTGCAGGGCGGTGTTTTCAGCGAACCGGAAGCTGAAGAGTTCCTGCGCAAACCCTTCGCACAAGATGCGCTTTCCTTGCGGCGCTGGGATGATCTTGCAAAGCAGCCTGAACGCGATACGCCCCCGCTCGACCACTACATTCAGGTAATCGAAAGGCTTTCCGCACAGCATGGTGCCACGACCCAGGCTGACATCTAATTAAGGAAAACGAACTAAAACCAGGCACGTAAAAGTCGTTATTTCTCATCCGCGAATGACGGGAATACGACAGGAAATTGAACGCCCCGGGGCTGTCGCGCATATTCCACGCCTGCCCCGGAAAGGCGCACAGGCATTACCAAAAAAATAAAAATAGCGTAATCTGCCTGTTCGCCCGGCCCGTCCCGCTTGGGTGTGGCCGGTCCAGGCCATGTGCCCCAGGGCTTTGTGCGTTACTGCTTTCTGGAGAGTTCGATGACATCCGTCGACCTGGAGTTCGAACAACTCAATAGCACCGTCGATGCGCTGCGGCGCTCCATTTCAAACCGTCTCATGTACGGCGTCGGTAAAGATGCCGTTACCGCCCAGCCACGTGACTGGCTGCATGCGGTGGAACTGGCGGTCCGCGACCGGCTGGTCGCCCGCTGGATGAAAACCACGCGCCAGCAATACGAGCAGGACGTGAAGCGGGTTTATTACTTGTCGATGGAATTCCTGATCGGCAGGACCTTTACCAACGCGTTGCTCGCGCTGGGCATTCACGAAGAAGTCCGGGAAGCGCTCAACGGCCTGGGCGTGGATATCAACGCGCTTGAGAACCTCGAGCCTGATGCCGCGCTCGGCAACGGCGGCCTTGGCCGTCTCGCCGCCTGCTTCCTCGATTCCATGGCGACAGTTGGCATTCCCGGCTTTGGCTACGGAATCCGCTACGAATACGGCATGTTCAAGCAGACCATCGTGGACGGCAATCAGGTCGAAACGCCCGATTACTGGCTGCGCGCCGGCAACCCCTGGGAGTTTCCGCGCCCGGAAGTGAACTACGTGATTCACTTCGGCGGTCGCACCGTTCGTCATGAAGACCGCACCGAATGGATCGATACGGAACACGTGAACGCCATGGCGTACGACACGGTGATTCCGGGTTTTGCCACGACCGCGACCAACACGCTGCGCCTGTGGTCGGCGCGCGCCACGGACGAATTCGATCTTTCGGCGTTCAATCAGGGCGATTACCGCCGTTCCGTTGAAGCAAAAAATACCTCTGAACACGTGTCGCGGCTGCTCTACCCCGACGACTCCACGCAGGCCGGCCGAGAGCTGCGCCTGCGTCAGGAGTACTTTTTTGTATCGGCGACCATGCAGGATCTGATCCGCCGGTATCAACGCACGCACACGCATTTCGGGCGGCTTGCGGAGAAGGTCGCGGTTCACCTTAACGACACGCATCCGGTGCTCGCCATTCCCGAGCTGATGCGGCTGCTCGTGGACACGCATCATGTCCCGTGGGACAAGGCGTGGAAGCTCATCCAGCAGATGTTCTCGTACACGAACCACACGCTGATGCCCGAGGCGCTGGAAACGTGGGACGTGGAAATGTTGTCGCGCCTGCTGCCGCGTCACCTCGAAATCATCTTCGACATCAACGCGGATTTTCTCAAGCAAGTGGGCGAGAAGTTCGGCCGCGACGTGGACCTGATCCGCCGCATTTCGCTTGTGGACGAATACGGCCAGCGCCGCGTGCGCATGGCGCATCTGGCGATCGTCGCAAGTCACACGGTCAACGGCGTGTCGAAGCTGCATTCGCAACTGATGACGCAGAATATCTTTGCGGATTTCGCGCGCATGTATCCTGATCGCTTCACGAATGTGACGAATGGCATCACGCCGCGCCGATGGCTGTCGCAAGCGAGTCCGAAGCTGTCTTCTCTCATCGATGAACGGCTTGGACCGCGCTGGCGTACCGACTTGTTCGAGCTCGCACGTTTGCGCGAATGGCGCGACGACCCCGAATTCAGGTCGGCTTTTCACGAAGCCAAGCTTGCCAACAAGGTGAAGCTCGCCGCGCGTGCGAAGCTGGAAACGGGCGCGATCATCGACCCGAATGCGCTCTTCGATTTGCAGGTCAAACGCATTCACGAATACAAGCGGCAACTGCTGAATATCCTGCATGTGATCGTGCGCTACAACCGGATTCGCGAGGCGCCGGAGAAGGCGTGGACGCCGCGTGTGGTGATGTTTGCTGGCAAGGCGGCATCGGCGTACAAGATGGCGAAAACCATCATCAAGCTGATCAACGACGTAGCCGAGATGGTCAACAACGATCCGCTTGTCGGCGACCGGTTGAAGGTAGGTTTCATTCCGAACTATGGGGTGAGCGTTGCCGAGCTGATCATTCCCGCTGCGGACTTGTCGCAGCAAATTTCAATGGCCGGCACGGAAGCTTCAGGGACCGGCAACATGAAGCTCGCATTGAACGGGGCGCTGACCATCGGCACGCTTGATGGTGCGAACATCGAGATCTGCGATGCCGTTGGCCGCGAAAACATGTTCATCTTCGGGCATTCGACCGAGGAGATCGATGCATTGCGTGCGACCGGGTATCGGCCGCGCCAGATCTACGAAGAGAATCCCGAACTGAAGATGGCGCTCGACCAGATCCGGCTCGGACACTTTTCGCCGGACCAGCCGCACCGGTTCTACGACATCTTCCACACGCTCGTTGACTGGGGCGATCACTACATGGTGCTCGCCGATTTCGACAGCTTCGATCGCACGCAAGCAGAGGTCGATGCCAAGTTCCTCGACAAAGATGCGTGGACGCGAAGCGCGATCGAGAACGTCGCCGGCATGGGCATCTTCTCGTCGGATCGTACGATTGCCGAATATGCGAAGCATATCTGGCACGTGGAGCCGCTGCAGGTGTCGACGTAGGGTCTCTAGCGCCGCAGGCTGTAGGTCGTAGCACGACCCAGCGTTGCCTGTTCAAAGCGCGAAATGACAATGCCGATCACGTCGGCGAGCGAACGTGACGGCACTTCCACATGCAACGTAAGGCAGTCGTGACGACGATCCGTCGCCACGACTTGCATGCGTGCTTCGCCGCCGAGCGCCCTTTGCAATACACGGCGCGGTTCGCTGGAGTCGAGACCCGGCAGGGTGACGTCGAAAGCGACTACCGTATGGAGCTTGCGTGTGGCCCGTGCAATCGACTGGGCTACCGAGAGGGAAGTACGGACCGGCGAAGGAGCGCTTGCCTGAACAACGCTTGCTTTAACAACGCTTGCCTGAAGCATCGGATGTTGCGCCGTCTCGCGACGGGCGGTGGTGGGAACATCACCACTTTAGCGAGCGGCGCATTAACGCGGGGCATCGATCGGCCTTGTCCGCGTAAAGAAAGTATTAAAGCCCTTCCTGAACCGGTGGTGTTGTTGCCGGTACCTGAGTATCCGCCTGAGCCGCCGTCCGAGCGGTGACTGCTTCACGCACGAGCGTTGCAACGCGTTGTGCAAACTCCTCGTCTTTCGTCGTGAACACTTCACGCTCGCCGTCCGGTACCGTCACGTACATGCGATAGATCACGTCCTGCGTGATCCACGACAGATAGCCGACCACCGCGATCATGATGCCGAGCACCAGCGCCGGACCCGAACCCAGCACGCCGCCGATCGCTGCAACGATCACGCCGATAACACTCACAGCGATAGGCAACGGTTTTTGCCGCGGGATCATTTTTACGGTCGCGCCGCGCAGATCGCGCAACGGAAAAAGCTGTCCCGCAGCGCTCAAGCCCGCGCGGGCAAACGTGATTCCTCTTTCATTGAAGGGCAGATCGTGTTGCATGTGGGTAAGTCTTCAGCAAAATAAAGGCGCAGATTAACAGACCGGCGGCGCTTTGACGTCTCACCCATCGTCGCACCGTGGGCTTTGGGCGTATGGGCGTGGTTACATGTCGAAACGCTCACATTTGCGTTCGCTGTCGATTTTGACCGTCGGCATTCGTCGTTCAGGTGGGACCCTCATTGGAGACAACCCATGACTACGCTATTGAAAGAAAGCCACGCCTTCAGCGGCTTTGCGGTGCCGGACCTCGATGCTGCCAAGAAGTTCTACGGCGAGACGCTCGGACTCGATGTCACAACCGGCTCCATGGACGTTCTCGAGTTGCATCTGGCGGGCGGCAATCATGTGCTGATTTACCCCAAGCCCGACCACGTAGCCGCGACATATACGATCCTCAACTTCCCAGTCGCGGATGTGGAGCGCACCGTCGATGACCTGACCGCACGCGGCGTGCGCTTCGAACACTACGACACGCCGCGCCTGAAAACCGATGCCAAAGGCATATGTCGGGCGTCGGGCGGTCCGGTCATCGCCTGGTTCAGGGACCCGGCGGGAAACATCCTTTCCGTGCTCGAATCGGATAAGTAGGCCTTGAAGCAGCGGCTTTATGCGTGGATTGCCGATTCACTGGACACGAGCCGCAATTCATCGGCGATGGTCGCGATCAGCGCTTCGGCCGCCGCGCTCAGCGGACGTCGCGGATGGCTGATCCGCACGATGTGCCGCACGATGCGCGGCGCAAGGATCGGATAGGCGCGCAACGTGCCCTGCCGGACCGCGCGCTCGACCACGATGCGCGGCAGGATCGTCGCGAAGCGCGTGCTCTCCACCAGCTTCACGATGGTGCTGAGCACATCGATCTCGAAGCGCGGCGCAAGCAGCACGTCCTCGTGCTGGGCGGCGGTATCGAGCACACCCCGCAGACCGTGGCGCTTCGTTGGCAACACCAGTTCCAGATCGGGCAACTGCGCGAGTTCGATTGCATGCGGCAAGTCGGGCCCGTGCACGGCGCTCGTCACGAGCACCATCTCTTCATCCAGCAGCGGCTGCGAGTCGAGCGAAAGCCGCGCGCGCGGCTTGTTGATGAGCGCGGCATCGAGCTGCCCGCCCGACACCCAGTCGATGAACGTCGCGGTGTAACCGTCGGCCACGGTTACTTCCACATGCGGATAGCGCGCATGAAAACGCGAGAGTGAATCGGCCAGCACGCTCTCCGTCACCGATGCAATCAGCCCGATCGACACATGCCCGGTCACCACTTCGTCGCGCTGCACGAGTTGTTGGCGCGCGTGGGCGAGGTCACGAACGATGGGCAGGAACAGTCGGTACATGAGGCGTCCGGCAGCGGTCGGCGCCATGCCGTGGGCGCCGCGCTCGAAGAGTTGCTGATGCAGTTCGTCTTCGAGCTTCGCGATCTGCATGCTCAGCGCCGGTTGCACGATATTCAACCGCTTGGCCGCACGCGTGACCGAGCCGTCCTCGAACAAAGCGATGAAATATTGAATCTGCTTCAGGTCCATGTCGGCGGCTCGGTGGCATTGGTCCCATGTCTCGGGCCATCAATAAGTCTAATGAGAGTGCCTGGATTTATCAGAACCATCGTACGCGATGGTCGCTTCAAGGGCGCAACTGAGTGTTATCCCAACCATGGATTGACCGCATTGGGGCAAACACGGATATCACCGCGAATGATCGACCGCATCAAAAAACAGTATTAGAAGTTATATCGCGATCTCGTTACTCTTCAGATCAGCAACGAGGAGACGAGATGGACCACCATGAAGCCGCAGAGCACGGCAGCGCAAGCATTGCACCGGGCAATAAACCGTTCGATGCATTGTCGCTGCGTGGCTGGCTCGCGCATCTTTCCGCTACCGCACGCGTGGCGACGATCGACAAGCATGTATCGCTGAAACACGAACTTGCGGCAATCGCAAAGCGCCTCGACGGCAAGCAGGCGGCGGTGTTCCTTGCTCCCGGCGATCACGCAATCCCCGTGGTCAGTGGTTTCATGTCGAAGCGCGCATGGATCGCGGAAGCCATGGGCGTGGCCGAGAAAGACCTGTTGAAACGTTTCCGCGATGCCGCTGACAACCCGTTGCCGTGGAGCGAAGTTGCTTCCCGTGAGGCCGCTTGCCAGCAGGTCGTACATACCGACGGGATCGACCTGCATGCGCTGCTGCCCATTCCCACGCACAGTGAACACGACAACGGTCCTTACATTACCGCGGGTCTGGTCATCGCGCGCAATCCGCGCACGGGCGTGCAGAACGTGTCGATCAACCGGATCCAGGTTCACGCACGCGAGCGCATGGCGATCCTGCTGTTGCCGCGTCATTTGCATGCATTCCAGAAAGAGGCGGAAGCGGCGGGCGACGCGCTCGATGTGGCCGTCGCGATCGGCGTCGATCCGCTGACGATGCTTGCATCGCAAGCCATATCGCCCATCGACTTCGATGAACTCGAAATTGCCGGCGCATTGCATGGCGCGCCGTTGCCGGTCGTGAAATGCGTCACCAACGATGTACGCGTGCCGGCATACGCGGAGATCGTGATCGAGGGACGCATCCTGCCGAATGTGCGTGAAGCCGAAGGACCGTTCGGTGAGTTCCCCAAGTACTACAGCGCGCAGGAAGCACGCGAAGTGATCGAGGTGACGGCGGTAACGCATCGCAGAAATCCGATTTATCACACGATCGTTCCAGCCGAGATGGAGCATTTGCTGCTCGGCGCCATTCCGCGCGAGGCGACGCTGTTGTCGCATCTTCAGCGCAGTCATCCTGGCGTGACCGATGTGCATCTTTCAGTGGGCGGCGTATGCCGTTATCACCTCTGGGTGCAGTTTGCGAAGAAGCGGGAAGGCGAGGCGAAGAACGTGATCCTGTGCGCGTTCGGCGCGCATTACGACATCAAGCAAGTGGTGGTGGTGGATACGGATGTCGATATTCACGATGCTTCGGAAATCGAATGGGCGATTGCGACGCGCTTTCAGGCAGATCGCGACCTCGTGCTGATTTCCGGCGCACAAGGATCGCCGCTGGACCCGTCGACGACCGTGGGCCAACCCGATGACGCGCCATCTCACCTTCAGGGCATCAGCACGAAGATGGGACTCGATGCCACGCGTCCGGTCGTTTATGTGGGCCATGTGTTCACCCGCGTGCGTATTCCGGGTCACGATGCGGTCGATCTGGAAACACTCGTCGCCGCCGACAACACCGGATTCGATACCTACCTGAGTCAATCGCGATGAACGCGCAAACGCCCCAGCGTATTGTCGTCGGCATCTCTGGCGCAAGCGGCGCGATGATCGGCGTGCGGCTGCTCGAAGCGCTGCGCCGTATCGGCACGCATGAAACGCATCTGATCGTGTCGGCATCGGGCGCAGTGACGGCGGCGCAGGAGCTCGGCGTCGGGCGCACTGATCTCGATACGCTCGCTGATGTAGTTCACAACGTCCGCGACGTGGGGGCAACGGTTGCAAGCGGTTCGTTCGTCACGAGCGGTATGGTGATCGCGCCATGTTCCATGAAAACGCTCGCCGCCGTGGCAAACGGTTTCTCCGACAATCTCCTCACGCGCGCGGCTGACGTGATGCTCAAGGAGCGCCGCCGGCTGGTGCTCGTCGCCCGCGAAACACCGTTGAATCTCGCGCATCTGCGCAACATGACGCTTGCGACGGAAATGGGCGCGATCGTGATGCCGCCCGTGCCGGCGTTCTACTCGCATCCGCAGACTATCGATGACGTGGTGAGCCATACCGTCGGGCGCATCCTGGATTTATTCGGTATCGAGCATCGAGAGATCGAAAAACGCTGGAGCGGTCTTGCCGATGAATTCAGCGCGCGCGGTGATGCTGGAGTCGACGAATGAACCAGCGTGATCAGGCCGGCTTTGCCGCAATCAACGCGCACGCGTCTGAGGTCGTCGAGGCGCCCGTAACGAACGCATCGTCCGATGTGCGCCCGAAACGTCATGTCGGCCAGTCGGTGGAACGCTTCGAGGATCCTGCGATTCTCACGGGCCGGGGCCGGTATGGCGATGACATCGGCATCAAGCCAGGCACGTTGCACGCGGCGATTCTTCGCGCGCCGCACGCGCATGCCGAGCTGGTTTCGCTGGATACGAGCAACGCTGTGACAGCCGAAGGCGTGCGTGCGGTGCTGACGCGCGATGACCTCCGCGCGTGGTCGCGGCCGTTCGTGGTCGGCGTGAAATCGAAGATGGAGCAATGGTCGCTCGCGATGGATCGCGTGCGCTACGTGGGTGAACCGGTTGCAGTCGTGATGGCCGAGTCGCGGGCGCTTGCCGAGGACGCGCTCGATCTGATCAAGGTCGAATATCGCACGCTCGAACCGGTGACATCGATTGAAGGCGCGTTGAAGGACGATGCCTGCGTGCTGCATCCGAGTGTGCAGACCAACGTAATCAGTGATCGCAGTTTCCGTTACGGCGAGCCTGAGGCCGCGTTCAGCAATGCGCCGCATCGCGTGAAGATCGACGCGCATTATCCGCGCAATACCTGTGCGCCGATCGAATGCGGCGTGGTCATCGCCGAGTTTCTTTCTGGCGACGAAGGCTACGACGTCACGTCGAATTTCATGGGTCCGTTCTCGCTGCATGCCGTCATGGCGCTTGCGCTGAACGTGCCGGCCAACCGGCTGCGTCACAAGGCGCCGCGTGACTCGGGCGGCAGCTTCGGGGTCAAGCAAGCCGTGTTTCCGTATGTGGTGCTGATGTGTCTCGCATCGCGCAAGGCGAACGCGCCGGTGAAGTATGTCGAGGACCGGCTCGAACATCTGAGCGCGGCGACATCGGCTACCGCACGGTTCACAACGCTCGAAGCCGCCGTCGAAGCCGATGGCCGCATCACCGCGCTCGATTA
>NZ_CAXTGZ010000024.1:6888-23083 GCF_964243625.1 uncultured Caballeronia sp. | reverse complement strand
GACCAACTTCATCGCCGCCAATTGCGACGACGGAATGCTTGCCAATTGCCGCGCGCACGCTTTCGTCGTCGTTGTCGGGCAGCGGCGGCACATTGTGGATATCCGGACGATCGGCTGCACGCCGCGATGCCTTCAACTGCGCTTCGAAGTCCTGCAGTTCGTTGACTTGCGTAACGAGTTGTCCCACGCGCGGTTCGAGATGAATGAGCGTTGCACTGATCTTGCCGAGCTCATCGATTTCGTAGGAGCGGCGCTCGGCCTGCGCTTTTTCTCCGGCTGCATGCGTGTTGCCCATTGCTGCGCCAATTGCAATGCCAAGCGCGAGCGCAGCGAGAACCATTGCAATGACGGCGATGATCACCATTGTGCGGACCGTGCGCGCTTCGACGAACCGGACACGCTGGTTCGACATGGTCCTTCGCGACCAGATGACGAACGCCATCAGTGCACCGGGCGCGACGCGCGCAAAGGCAAAATAACGTTCACCAAAACAGAAACACTGGCGCGTGTTCGACGGTTGAAATTGAGATAAATGAAAGTCACGTCCATGTGAAAACGCCGCAGCGGGGCTACGGCGAGAGGCCTTATGGGCGGACGATTATGCGCCAACTATCCAAATGCGTATCTCATATATAAGGGTTGCTGAATAAACGCGAAATTCAGGGCTGCGCCGTTTCGCTCCACAGCATTTCACGGGCTTCGCCCATGAGCAGCGGACGGTTCAATTCGGCCACTGTGCGCAGGAAATCCCACACTGCCGTGATGCGTTTCAGTTTGCGCAAATCCTCGCGGCAGGAAAGATAAAACGCACGCGTGACGACGATGTCATCGGCGAGTACCGGTTCGAGACGCGGGTCCTGTGCGGCCATGAAACACGGCAGGATGGCGAGCGCGCGACCCTGCAATGCAGCGTGATATTGCGCGATCACGCTGGTGCTGCGCCAGTTGGAAACCGCACCGGGAATGGCACGATCGAGATAGAGGAGTTCGTAGCTGAAAGCGAGGTCGTCGATGTAGCTTGCGAAGCGGTGCGTCCTCAGATCTTCGACTCGATGCACAGGCTCATGCTGTGCGAGATATTCGCGCGTGGCGTAGAGACGCAAGCGGTAGTCGCAGAGTTTCGTGTAGACGGTCTGCCCGTGTTCGGGGCGCTCGAGCGTCACCGCGATATCCGCTTCGCGTTTGGACAAGCTCACGAAATGCGGGACCGGCAACAGGTCGATGGAGATCTGCCTGTGCGTGTCCTGAAAGCGCGCGAGTTGCGGCGCGAGAAAAAAGCAGCCGAAGCCTTCGGTGCATCCCACGCGCACGTGGCCGGACAACGCGTGCCCCGAGTTCGCGATGTGTTCCGTCGCGGACTGGACCGTGGTTTCCATGGCATCGACGTAGGCAAGCAGGCGCTGGCCTTCCGCAGTGAGGACGAATCCGCCGCTGCGGGATTTATCGAAGAGTAGGGTGCCCAATGCGTCTTCGAGCGCGCGGACGCGGCGCGCGACGGTCGTGTAGTCCACGCCAAGACGCTTCGCCGCGCCGCTCGCCCGCTGCGTCCGCGCGACTTCGAGGAAGTAACGCAGGTCGTCCCAGTTCAGGTTATGCAGGTTGTGTGCGGTCGATGGCGTGCTTTTTTGCATATCGGATGGGTGTTTCTATCGATACTTTGGAGAGATTTGCATAACTATACTGACGTTATTCAAATAAACGGAGACGACATTTCCTCTTGGCGACCTCGCGCGGGTTTTCCCGTAGCAACGGTCCGCGTCTTCCGCTTGCTTGCCCCTTCCTTCAGGAGACTCCCACATGAATACCGCTGCTGACCGCCCGGCGCTCGCCGAACACACCGCTTCCGTACGCACGGCCAAATTGCTGATCGATGGCAAGTTCGTGGAATCGACCACGAAGGAATGGCGCGACATCGTCAATCCCGCCACGCAGGAAGTGGTCGGACGCGTACCGTTCGCGACGAAAGACGAAGTCGATGCCGCAGTGGCATCGGCGGCGAATGCGTTCAAGACGTGGCGGCTGACATCGCTCGGCGTGCGCATGCGCGTGATGCTCAAGTTCCAGGACCTCGTGCGCCAGAACATGAAACGCATCGCGCAGACGCTGACGGCCGAGCAAGGCAAGACGCTGGCGGATGCCGAAGGCGATATCTTCCGCGGGCTCGAAGTCGTGGAGCATGCATGTTCCATCGGCACGTTGCAGCAAGGGGAATTCTCGGAGAACGTCGCGGGCGGCGTGGATACCTACACGCTGCGCCAGCCGATAGGCGTCTGCGCCGGGATCACGCCGTTCAACTTCCCCGCCATGATCCCGCTCTGGATGTTCCCGATGGCGATCGTCTGCGGCAATACGTTCGTGCTGAAGCCATCGGAACAGGACCCGTTGTCGACCATGGAACTCGTCGAACTCGCGCTCGAAGCCGGCGTTCCGGCGGGCGTCTTGAACGTGGTCCACGGCGGCAAGGATGTGGTCGATGCCATCTGCACGCATCCCGACATCCGGGCCATATCGTTCGTCGGATCGACGCATGTGGGTACGCACGTGTACAACCTGGGCAGCCAGCATGGCAAGCGCGTGCAGGCCATGATGGGCGCGAAGAATCACGCCGTCGTCCTGCCCGATGCAAACAAGGAGCAGACCCTCAACGCACTTGCGGGCGCCGGGTTCGGCGCGGCAGGACAACGCTGCATGGCGACGTCCGTCGTGGTGTTCGTGGGGGCGTCGAAGGACTGGTTGCCGGATCTGGTCGAGCGTGCGCGCGGATTGTCTATCAACGGCGGCACGGAGGCGAATACGGATGTCGGGCCCGTTGTTTCGCGTGCGGCGAAGGAGCGCATTCTCGGTTTGATCGAAGCAGGTGTGGGCGAGGGCGCAACGCTTTCGCTCGATGGCCGCGGCGTGGAAGTGAAGGGCTATGAGAAGGGTAACTTCATCGGCCCGACGATCTTCTCCGATGTCACCACCGAGATGACCGTCTACAAGCAGGAGATCTTCGGCCCGGTGATCTGCGTGCTGGAAGCAGCCACGCTCGATGACGCCATCGCCCTCGTCAACCGCAATCCCATGGGTAACGGCGTTGGCCTCTTCACGCAAAGCGGCGCGGCGGCGCGCAAGTTCCAGAGCGAGATCGACGTGGGCCAGGTCGGCATCAATATCCCGATTCCCGTTCCGGTCCCGTACTTCAGTTTCACCGGTTCGCGCGGATCGAAACTCGGCGATCTCGGCCCGTACGGCAAGCAGGTCGTGCAGTTCTACACGCAGACGAAAACGGTCACATCGCGCTGGTTCGACGACGCCACGGTCAACGACGGTGTGAACACGACTATTTCGCTTCGCTAAGCATTTTCCGCACAGAACAATAACCAGGAGATACGCCATGGAAATCGGTTTTATCGGGCTCGGCAACATGGGTGGCCCCATGGCCGCCAACTTGCTGAAGGCGGGACATTCGCTGACGGTGTTCGATTTATCGAAGACGGCCTTGCAGGCAGCGGTCGACGCCGGCGCGCGGACTGCCGTATCGCCTCGTGAAGCGGTGCGCGAGGCCGAGGTGGTGATCACCATGCTGCCTGCGGCCGCGCACGTCAGAGCGGTCTATCTAAACGACGACGGCGTGCTCGCGGGCGTGCGTACAGGCGTGCCGCTGGTGGACAGCAGCACGATCGATCCGGCGACCGCGCGGTCGATTGGCGAGAGCGCGGCAAAACATGGCAACCCGTTCGCCGATGCCCCCGTGTCCGGCGGCACGGTGGGCGCGCAGGCCGGTACGTTGACGTTCATGGTCGGTGCAAATGCCGAGTTGTTCGAAACGCTCAAGCCGGTGCTCGCGGGGATGGGCAAGAACATGGTGCAGTGCGGTGACACCGGCACCGGCCAGATCGCGAAAATCTGCAACAACCTCCTGCTAGGCATTTCGATGATCGGCGTGGCCGAAGCCATGAAGCTGGGCGCTTCGCTTGGAATCGATCCGAACAAGCTTGCCGGGATCATCAACACATCGACGGGTCGTTGCTGGAGCGCCGATACGTGTAATCCCTACCCTAACGTGCTGCCGAACGCGCCCTCTTCACGCGGGTATACCGGGGGATTTGGCGCAGACCTGATGCTCAAGGATCTGGGGCTCGCCGTTGATGCAGCGCGTCAGGTGAAGCAACCGATCCTGCTTGGCGCGCTTGCACAACAGCTTTATCAATCGATGAGCATGCAGGGCTTGGGCGGGCTGGACTTCTCCGCGATCATCAAGCTGTACAGTAACGAGGATGCCTGAATAAACCGCAATAGCAAAATACGTCTGTAGGTGCTTTCTTAAGCTGCGTTGCAACATGTCGAACGTCCGCGTCATATGGGACAGGGACATGGGGAATACGATGATTCGCTTCTTCTGAAATTGGCCTATTCTCAAAGCACGACGTTCATGTCTCCGTCTTAATTAGTAAGTAGATGACGAAGTCAGCGAAGCCGCTTTGGAATACTCATTAGGTTTAACCTAGGCCGGCAGCAATACCGGCGGCAAGCCAGGATCAAGGAGAGCCAGATGCAAACAACTCGTCATTTCCACATGGAATTGCGTCACGCAACAATGCCGACCTACGTGTTCAGTTATCTGTTCCCGTTGGTACTGGCAGTGTATGAGCTATGGCGCGTAGGCTCGTGGGTCGCGGTCCGCGGATTCAACTTCACGGACTTCAGCGCGATGAGTTATGAGTTCGCGCTCATGTTGGCCGTGTTCCTGATGCAGGTCGTGGTCGAGATCGCATTCATGGCTGCAGCCATGCTGACCAAGCATCATGATGTGGCGCATCGCGCAGGCAACTTGCTGCTCGGCATTTTCTGTTCGGTGGTCGTATTGGGGTTCGACCTCGCGTTGCAATATGCGATGTAATTCTTAAAATCGCTTTGGGTTCTCGCAGCAAAGAAAAGCCCGTTTGAACATCAGGTTCAAGCGGGCTTTTTATCGTGCTGCCGAAGTGTGCAAGCGTTTCAGCAACCCACTGCGCTCGCGAGTTCCGGCGCCTTCTCCGCGCGCGCCTCGAAGCACTTCTTGTTCGCTTCCTTGAGCGCGGTGCGCAAGCCTTCTTCAACGACCGGGTGGTAGTAGGGAAGCTTCAACATGTCTGCCACGCTCAGTTCAAGTTGCAATGCCCACGCAAGCAGATGACCCAGATGTTCGGCGGCTGGCCCGCAACCCTGCGCGCCGAGCAGCTTGCCCGTCTTCGCATCCGCATAAACGTGTAGCAAGCCGCGGTTTTGTCTCATCACGCGGCTGCGCCCCTGGGTTTCAAACGACACGCTGCCGGTTACCGTCATCTGTTTATCGAGGTCATCGTAGGATGCGCCCACGATCGCCACTTGCGGCTCGCTGAAGACCAGCGAGAACGGTACCTTCCGCTTGACCGTCTGCACGTTGGGGAAATTTGCCGCGTTGTCGCCCGCGAGCTTGCCTTCGTCGGCGGCGTCGGAGAGAAAAGGCCGCGTACCGTCGCAATCGCCGGCAATGAAGATGTTGCTGTCGCCACATTGCATCGATTGTTCGTTGAAGACGGGAACACCCTTCTTGTCGAGTTCGATACCCGTGGTGTCAAGTCGCAGGTTGCCGAGCGTCGGCTTCCTGCCGGTTGCGACGAGGACAAGATCGAAACGCTCGGTGCGATCGCTGCCATCGAGCGATTTGAAGCGGATGGTCGGTTCGCCATCCTGCATCGACTTCTCGTGGACGGTTGCGTCCGGGTCGAGATAGAACTCCGCCTGCAGCGCTTTGACCAGCGCATCGCGCACGGGGGTATCGGTAAGCGCGCCTACCTGGTTTTTCTGGCTGAACATGAAGACGTCAACGCCGAGCCGCGCAAACGCCTGGCCCAGTTCCAGCGCGATAGGACCTGCGCCGAATACAGCGCAACGTTTGGGCAAGGTCTTCAACTCGAAGACCTGGTCACTCGTGATGAGCCGGTCGCCGAAAATCTTGAAGTCGTCGGGAATGACGGATGCCGATCCGGTCGCGATGACCACGCTCGTGGCTTCAATGCGCGTTGCGTCATCGACGATCAGTACGTTGCGTGACTCGAAACGTGCATGTCCGCGAATCACGGTTTCCGGCGGGAACGAAGCGATTTCCTCCAGCACACCCTTGACGAAATGATCACGTTCGCTGCGCATGTAAGCGAGCACGTGATCGCCGTTCGCTTCGAGATCGTGCGTGCCTTCAATACCTCTTGCCGCCTGATCCTTGGCATCGTGCAGGCCGTTTGCCGCCGCCAGCAAGAGCTTGGATGGCATGCAGCCCACCCGCGCGCACGTGGTGCCGAAATCGGCGCCTTCTATGATCACGGCTTCCTTGCCCGCACTGCGTGCCGCACGATACGCGGCCATGCCCGACGTTCCCGCGCCAATGACGGCGACGTCCACCTTGATTTGCTTCATCAGTACCCTTTGAGTGTTTCTACGACCATTGCGGATGTTCGCCGCCGAGGCTGCGGTCTAGCTGGAACGCTGCGCTGATCAGCGCCAGATGCGTCAGTGCCTGCGGGAAATTGCCGAGCGCTTCTCCGCTGATGGCGACTTCCTCCGAATAAAGCCCCACGTGATTTGCATACGCGAGCATTTTTTCGAAGACGAGCCGGCCTTCGTCGACACGGCCTGCGCGCGCGAGCGCCTCCGCGTACCAGAACGAACAGGCGCTGAAACCGCCTTCTTCTCCGGGCAAGCCGTCGAGTGAATCGCCGCGGGTGTAGCGAAAGATCAACGGATCGACGCCAAGCTCGTTGCCGATGGCATCGAGCGTCGTAAGCCAGCGCGGATCCTTCGGTCCTATGAAGCGCACGAGCGGCATCATCAGCGTGGAGGCATCGAGCGTTTTCGAATCCGGCGTCTGCACGAAACTCTTGATCTCATCGTTCCAGAAGTTCGTGTAGATGTCCTCGTGAATCGCGTCGCGTACCGCATTCCATTCCTGGAACGGAGCGGGCAGCGAGCGCTTTTGCGCAAGGCGTATCGCCCGGTCGAGGGTGACCCAGCACATCAATCTCGAGTGCAGTAACGGCCGGCCACCGTTGCGGAATTCCCAGATGCCCTGGTCCGGGTTCTGCCACTTCTGCGCGACGAAGTTGACGGTGCGCGTGACGTGTTGCCAGCCATCGTAGGAGATGGATTCGCCATACTTGTTGTAGAGGTAGATGGCGTCGAGCAACGCGCCGTACACGTCGAGCTGGGTCTGGTCGCGCGCGCCATTGCCAATCAACGGCGGCTCCATGCCGCTGCCATAAAGGGTATCGACGGCTTCTTCGTCGGGCGGTGCTTCGCCGTCAACGGCATACATCACGTTGAACGATCCATCGGAGTCGCATTGCTTGTTGCGCTCGGCGATCCAGTTCTTGAAGTCGCGCGCTTCGCCAATGTAGCCGAGGCGCAGCAGCGCGTAGACGGAGAACGCGGCGTCGCGAATCCACGTGTAGCGATAATCCCAGCGGCGGCCGCCGTCCGGCGTTTCCGGCATGCCGAAGGTCGGTGCGGCGATGATTGCGCCAGTCTCGCGTGAGCTGAGCAGCTTCAGCAGCAGCGCGGAGCGCATCACGACCTCGCGATAACGCCCGTGATAAGTTGATTTCGCTGACCAAGCCCGCCAGAAATCGATGGTGTCGGAAAGCGCCTGCTTGCACGGCAGTTCGCCGCGAGCGGGCTCTGTTTCGCCGCCGAAAAGGAAGCACGCGGTCTCGCCTTCCTTGAGTTCGAACTGCGCGACAGCATCGTTTCCATCGATTCCCAGCTCGATTGTCGAGTCCAGTATCAGCGCGTCGATCTCGCCCGGGTTCTTGCCTGAGGGCGTGAAGCGGATGGTGTTCTTATCGACTTGAGCGGCTTCGTGGCTGCCACGGGCGTAGTCGAAGCGCGGCGCGCAATGCATGCGTACGGACATGTCGCCGTACTTCGCGCGTATCACGCGAACGACGCAATTCGAGTCGCCTTTCTCGTCCTCATCGTCTTTCGATACCGGCATGAAGTCGACAAGCTCGCACACCGCATCGCCCGACATGAAGCGCGTCAGCAGCACGTTGGTCTCAGGCAGATACATCTGCCTGGTGCGCGCGATCTTGAAGGTCGGCGCAATGGTGAAGGCGCCGCCGCGCTTTTCGTCGAGCAGCGCGCCGAAGATGGTCGGCGAATCGACGCGCGGAAAACACATGAAGTCGATCGAGCCTTCCGTGGATATGAGCGCCGTCGTGCGCATGTTGCCGATCAGACCGTGTGCATCGATAGGAATGCCGTGCGAGGTCGGCGCATCCGTCTTGGCCGGGCTGTCGTCGTGAGAGTCTTGCGTCCGCGGATCAGCCATTATCAGCGAACCCCGGATACAAGGTCATGCCGCCGTCCACGAACAGCGTGGTGCCGGTCACGTAGTCGCTTTCGTCGGATGCTAGCCAGACCGCCGCATTGCCGATGTCCTCCGCTTCTCCAATGCGGCCGTAAGGCACGAGTTCGAGCAGCTTCTTGAGCGCGTCGGGGTTGTCCCAGGCCGACTTGTTGATCGGCGTCTGTATCGCGCCGGGAGCGATCGAGTTCACGCGGATCTTGTGCGGTGCGACTTCCTGTGCGAGCGATTTCATCATCATCTGGATGCCGCCCTTCGACGCCGCATAGTTGACGTGCCCCGCCCAGGGAATGACCTCATGAACCGAACTCATGCAGATGATCTTGCCGAGCGCTTTCGATACCGGCCGCGGACCGCGTCGAAGGAATTCGCGTACGGCACGTTGTGCGGTCATGAACTGGCCTGTGAGATTCAGGTTCATCACCGCGTTCCAGTCGGCAAGCGTCATGTCGATGAACTTCGCGTCCTTCTGCACGCCGGAGTTGGCGACCACGATATCGACCGTGCCGAAGCGTTTGACGAGGGTATCGAACATGGCGTCGATGTCGGCTTCGTCGGAGACGTCGGCCTGGATCGCGATCGCCTGGCCACCGGCCTGTTCGATTTTGGCAGCGAGGCCTTCGGCCTCTTCACCATGTGAGTGGTAGTTGATGGCGACGCTCGCGCCAGCTTCGGCGAGCGCGAGCACGACTCCGTAACCAATGCCGGAGCTGCCGCCGGTTACGAGCGCGATTTGACCTGCAAGTCTTTGAGCCATGGCGTTCCCTGATTCGATGCGAAGCGAGTTCCGGAGGTTGGCTCGCGATGCATCCTTATGGGGCCGGCCGGAGCCGGCGATGTCATGGCCGCAAGCAAATCCCGGTCCCGGCCGTCAGGCCAGCGCGGGGTATCACTCCGCGTGAACGGCGAGCGCGGGGAACAGCTCGGTCGGGTGCGCGATTTCTTCTTGTGCCGCGACGATTTCGAGCTCGTATCGCCCGGCTTCGTAGGTGGTTTTCACAACTGCGTTGACGGCGGCCAGCGAGTGTTCGAGAGCTCCGCGCACCGAATCGCCCAGCAGCGTGCGCGCAAGGAACACCGCGCTCGTCAGGTCGCCCACACCGACCGGCTGGCGCGCGAACGGATAGAGCGGCCGCTGCGCGAACCACGCCTGGCTTTCGGTCACGGCGAGCATGTTGAAGGTGTCGGCGCGGCTGTTCCTGTCGATCAGATGTTTGACCAGCACGACCTTCGGACCGCGCGCAATGAGTTCCCGGCACGCTTCGACGGCTTCTTCCACGGTCTCGATTGTGCGGCCGGTCAGCTTCTGCAGCTCGACGTGATTCGGCGTCATGGCATCGGAGATCCCGGGCATGGTGGTGACGAGAAACTCCTGGATTCCCGGCTCCACGATGCAACCGGTCGCCGCACCCATGACCGGATCGCAGTAGTAGAGCGCTTTGGGATTCACGGCCTTGACCATCCTGACGATCTCGACCACCGCCGCGGCCTGGTCGGGCGCGCCGAGATATCCGGACAGCACGGCATTGCATCGAGAAAGTACGCCGATGGCGCCGACGCCTTCGATCACGCGCGTGAGCTCGCCGGCGTCGACAGCACTGCCGGTCCAGCGCCCGTATTGGGTATGGTTGGAAAACTGCACGGTGTTGAGCGGCCAGACGTTCACGCCCATGCGGCGCATGGGAAAGACGGCCGCGCTGTTGCCTGCGTGACCAAACACGACGTGCGACTGAATACTGAGGACGTTGTTCATGATGTTTTTTTCGTCATTGGCCAATGTGGCGGATCGGTCGCGGCGCCACATGTGCCCTGGAGCACCGCACGTCATTGTGCCGTGGCGCGTGGCTTCGTGACGCGCCGGAAAGCAGATTTTTCCTTCCTCCCGACACGTTAACGCTCCGAGCAGCCTCGTTTGGCACGGTGATTGCTCAGGATGCCTGGAACCCTCGGATTGCCAAGCGTTTGACCGGCCTTTCACAGCCCCATCCGCCACCACCTAGATCTTTGTCCATTCAACGCTGAAAAGCAGGTGCGAACTATTTACCTTTGCAGCAGAATCAATCCCACGCGCTGTATTTCCAAGCCATTTGAATCTTCTGGAGGAAATCCGAATTCTTTGATTCGAATTTGATGGGACAGGCCGGGAACAATCAGAAACAGGCCGCACAGGCCGCAAAAGAGGAGGTCAGTATGGAGACGCTGAACAGAGAGAAATTGTCGCAAAGTCACACCGATTTGCAGAGAAACACGTTAGCCATCGTCCTTGCAGGCGGTCGCGGCACGCGCCTCGGAGCACTGACCAACAAACGCGTCAAACCGGCGGTGCACTTCGGCGGCAAATACAGGATCGTCGACTTTGCGTTGTCCAACTGTCTGAATTCGGGCATCCGGCGCATCGCCGTCGTGACGCAATACAAGGCGCATTCGCTGTTGCGCCACCTGCAGCGCGGCTGGGGTTTTCTGCGCGGTGAGTTCAATGAATTCATCGATATCTGGCCGGCACAGCAACGTGTCGATGCAAGCTGGTATCGCGGGACGGCGGACGCCGTGTTCCAGAATCTCGACATCATTCGTTCGATCGGCCCGGAATACATAGTCGTGCTGGCGGGCGATCACATCTACAAGCAGGACTACACGCGCATGGTGCTCGACCATGTGGAGAGCGGCGCGGATTGCACGGTCGGCTGCATTGAAGTGCCGCGCATGGAAGCGACCGCGTTCGGCGTAATGCACGTCGATGCACAACGCCGCATTACCGCGTTCCTGGAAAAACCCGAAGATCCGCCCGCCATGCCCGGCAAGCCCGACATCGCGCTTGCGAGCATGGGCATCTACGTGTTCAGCGCGAAGTATCTCTACCAATTGCTCGAGGAAAACATTCTCACGTCCGAGACGGACCACGACTTCGGCAAGGACATCCTGCCGCGCGTGGTGACGAGCGGCCGGGCGATCGCACATCCGTTCGGCATGTCGTGCGTGACGTCGGAAACCGATCCCAACGCACCGCCGTACTGGCGCGATGTGGGCACCGTCGACGCGTACTGGGCGGCTAATCTCGACCTGGCATCGACGATACCCGCGCTCGATCTCTACGACCGGCGCTGGCCGATCTGGACCAATCAGGAACAGTTGCCACCGGGCAAGTTCGTACGCGACCTGCACGGACAGCAAGGCGCGATCAACAACCTGCTGGTGTGCGGCGGTTGCGTGATCGCGGGGTCGCAAGTGTCGCGGTCGGTGTTTTCATCGGCGGTACGGGTGAATTCGTTCTGTCACATCAATGAAGCCGTGTTGCTGCCGCAAGTCACGGTGGGGTCGAGTTGCCGGCTCAAGAAGGTGGTGATCGACCGGGGTTGCACGCTGCCGGAGGGGCTTGTGATCGGCGAGGATCCCCAGTACGACGCGGAGCGGTTCTACAGGACGGAAAGCGGTGTGGTGCTGGTCACGCAAGAGGCGTTGACACGTCTCGGACAAGCAAAGCAGTCATAGTTCGCTAAACTGCGTGCGTGAAAGACTGAGCGGACAATACCGTTCAGCGCAACCAGCCAATGGGGAACCGATGACCGTATGCGTGCTGCATGTTGCAGCGGAAATGTATCCGCTTTTGAAGACCGGCGGCCTCGCCGATGTAGTGGGCGCCTTGCCGCCGGCCCAGATGCAGCTGGGCACGGATGCCCGGGTGGTCCTGCCGGCGTTTCCCTCTGTTGTGGCGGGTTTGACGCAGATCGAGCACGTAGCGGATCTCGGTCCGGCGTTCGGACTGGGAAATGTCAGGCTCGAACGCGGCGTGCTGGAGCCGCATGCGATCGTGGTGTACATCGTGCGCGCCGATCCCTTCTACAACCGGCCCGGCAATCCGTATCTGGATGCATCGCACACTCAATATGCCGATAGCGACCGGCGTTTCGCATTGCTCGGCTGGGCGGCAGCGCGCATTGCCCACGGCGCCGATTCAACGTGGCGACCCGACGTGGTGCACGCGCACGACTGGCACGCGGGGCTCGCGCCGGCTTACTTGCGAGCGTGGGAACGCACGTCGGGCGTGCGCGTTTCGTCGGTCATCACGGTTCACAACCTCGCATATCAAGGCGTTTTCCCGGCAGCCGAATTCGGCGTGCTGCAATTGCCGGCGGATTTTTTCTCCGTCGATGGAATCGAGTTTTACGGTCACTTGTCTTTCTTGAAGGCGGGGCTGTTCTACGCCGATCGCATCACGACGGTGAGTCCGACCTACGCCCGCGAAATCCAGACCCGGGTTCAGGGCGCCGGTCTCGACGGCCTGTTGCGCACCCGTACACACGACATCACCGGCATCCTGAACGGTGTCGATAAAACGGTATGGAATCCGGCCACTGATACAGCCATCAACACGCAGTATTCCGCTGAAAAGATCTCCGGCAAGGAGAAATGCAAGGCGGCGTTGCAGGAACGCATGGGCCTCGCGCGCGATCCCGACGCGCTCCTGTTTGGCGTGGTAAGCCGGTTGACGGAGCAAAAGGGCATCGACCTGTTGCTTTCGGCGCTTCCCGATATCGTCCAGCGCGGCGGTCAGCTCGTGGTGCTCGGGACCGGCGATCCGGCGCTCGAGAACGGCCTCAAGTACGCTGCGGCAGCCAATTCCCAATCGGTGGCGGTGGAACTCGGATTCGATGAAACGCTGTCTCATTCGATTATCGCGGGCAGCGATATCGTGATGGTGCCTTCACGTTTCGAACCATGCGGACTGACGCAGCTTTATGCGCTTGCATATGGTTCGCTGCCGCTCGTGCATTGCGTGGGCGGCCTGGCGGACACGGTCGTGGATACATCGCTTGAGAATCTCGCCGATGAAATCGCCACCGGCTTCGTGTTCGAGAAGTTCGACCGGCCGTCGATTGTCGCGGCCGTCCGGCGGGCGTTTGCGTTGAAAGCGCGGAGGCCCGACTGGAAGGCCGTCGTGCATCGCGCGATGGAGCAGGACTTCGGCTGGGAAGCCTCGGCGTTGCGATACGCAGAGGTGTACCACGAGCTGACGGTCTAGTCTTCCATGTCGCGTGCGAGCGCGTGGATCGCGATCTGCACGCGGCTCGTCAGGTTGAGCTTGCGCAGCACGTTGCGAACGTGAATCTTCACGGTGCTTTCGGCCAGATCGAGTTCTCGCGCAATGTCCTTGTTGCTCGCGCCGCGTGCCACGATCCGCACAATGTCGCGCTCGCGCGGCGTCAACGCGGATGATTCACGGGCATCGCGTGCAGGCAATTCTTCTGCCTTCTGCGGCGTCCTCATCTTCGCGATCAACCGCTGCGTCATGCTTTCCGCGATGACTGATTCGCCACCGGCGGCGCGACGGATCATGGTGGCGAGTGCATCGGCGTCCATGTTCTTGAGCAGATATCCGCACGCGCCTTCGCGCAGCGCGGACGTCAGTTCATCCACGTCCTCCGACACCGTCAGCATGATCACGGCCGTGTCGGGCAAGTCCTGCTGCAGCAACTGCAGCGTCTCGATACCCGATAACCCCGGCATGTTCAGATCGAGCAACACCACATCCGGCCGATGCTGCTTTGCGCGCTTGATTCCCTCGATGCCATCGGCGGCATCTCCCACGACCTCGAAATCCGGCTGACGCTGCAACAGCGCATGCACGCCGGAGCGGAACAGCGTGTGGTCGTCGATCAACAGAATGCGGATGGTCATGCTGCCTGCCTTCTGCTTGCGGGCAGCAGGAGATGAACGCGTGCGCCGCCGCCCGGCCGGCTTTCGAGTCCGAGTTGCGCCCCGAGGCGTGCCGCGCGTTCGCGCATGATGTGAAAGCCGACGTGCGCTTCGCCGCGGCTCGCGATGTCGGCCGGGTCGTAACCATCGCCGTCGTCCTGCAAGGTCAGATGAAAATCCTCGGCGTTCCTGATGACTACACGCACGTTCGAGGCCGATGCATGTTTGCGCACATTCGACAACGCCTCCTGCAGGATGAACAGCACCTGCAATTGCTGATCGGACGGCAACGGCAATCCGCTTGCCTCTTCGTAATCGAGGTGCAAGGGCGTGCCCGATTGCCGCTCGAAGCGCGTGACCGTTTCCTCGATGGCATCGCGAAGACTTCCCGCACCGAACTTCGTACGGAAATTCACGAGCAGTTCGCGCACATCTTCGTAACTTTCTTCCAGGCCGCCACGCAGCAGCGGCACGATCTCGCGGATCTCGTTCAAGTCGTCGCGGGTCGCGGCGGTGTCGAGCAGATGTAATTGCATCTTCAGGAAATTGAGGCTTTGCGCAATGCTGTCGTGCAAGCCCTGCGCGACCAGATGGCGCTCCTGCGCCACCGCAAGCTGACGGGCGGCCGCCGCCAGCCGATGGTTCTGCAATGCGGTGCCAAGATGCCGTCCGAGCGTCTCGAGCAACCGCGTCTCGGACGGCAGCATGTCGCGTTCGTGACGAAAGTGCAGCGAGAACGAGCCGAGCGCAATCTGCTTCGAGACGATACCGAACGCAGTGACGGTGGCGAACCCCGCGGTGCCGCAATCGACTGCGGGTGCGCTGATCGAGGCGCGTCCCGAACGCAGGTCCCTGATCACGGCGATACCGCTTGTCGCCACCGCGCCGCATACGCAATCGCTCGCCGGCATGCAGCGTTCAACGTCGGTCATGCGCTCGGGCAATCCTTCCGAGACGACCATATGGAGGTTGTCATCGTCCGGGGCGAGGATGCGGACCGAACCTGCATCGGCGTGGAACTGGCGCATCACGCGCGTCAGGAATCCGCGGCACAGCACTTCCACGTCGTGCGCGCCGTGCAGGAACGCGGTCATCTCGTAGAGCGCAAGCAGTTCGCCGTTGCGTGCCGAAAGTTGTGCGGTCTTGTGCGTAACGCGCAGCGCCAGGTCCTGGTAAAGGCTTTGGAGTTCTGCCGCCATGCGATTGAAACCCTGCGCCAGACGGCCGAATTCATCACGCGATTCGACTTGCAGGCGGGCGGTGAATTCGCGTTGTTCAATACGCGACAAACCCCGTTCGAGACGCCTCACGGGCAGCACGAACCACGCGTAAAGCAGGTACACGATCGCCATGGTGCCAAGGCAGGCCAGCGCCGCGAGCGCGAGCTGCGAGCGCCTGAGCCACGCGGTCTTGCGCGCGTTTTCCTGCTCGATCAGACGCACGAGTGCATCGGCTTGCATGACAAAGGCGGGCAGACGGTCGAGATACAGGTGAGGGGCCATGCCGTTCTGTGCGATCGCGGGTTTCAGCGCGTCGCGCCAGGTCGCCGATACGACATTGAATTGCACGCGTATGGCAGGCGTTTCCGGTAGAAAGAGCGGGCGGACCGGATCGCCCTGGTCGAGCCGCGCGAGTGTCTGGTCGAGTTTTGCGCTTTGCAAAGCCACGTTGGCGGGACGGGCGGCGCGCATTTCGCCGAGCTGGATCGCGATGTTGCCCGCACGCATGCGCAGGCTGCCGGCGTCGTTGATCGCGGCGCCGGCGCCTTCGAGCTGCCACGACAGCCACAGCGTCCCCACGATCATCGATAAGAACAGCGCCAGCGCCACGCCCGACAATGTGACGATGCGGGTGGAAAGCCGGTAGCGCAGCGGTGTGGCGGGTGAAGCCGCGTGAAAGAGAAGGTCGGACATTGGACTGCGGGTGGAAGCCGGGTTGATGCCAGGAAAAAGCAAAGACTCCTGATTATCCGGCGTACCCGCAGCTTAAAGCGAAAGTCCGACTGTTTTACATATGAACTCCCCAATCCCAGCGACGTCCGCCAGAGGCAGAAGCGGAACATTGGGTGCGGCATGAAGACGCGGTGCGTCGTCCGTGGCGATGGCCCGGATGCCCGGCCAGTCGGGCCACAGCGGCGGC
>NZ_CAXTGZ010000024.1:0-6878 GCF_964243625.1 uncultured Caballeronia sp. | reverse complement strand
AGGATCGCTGTATCGGAGAGATACAGCGGATCGCGACCCTCGCCCGGACGCACGACTTCCAGACGCGGCAATGGCTCCCGCGTGTAGCCTTCCACGAGCGTGAGGTCAGCGGGACTCAGCCGCGCAATCAGATCAGTAAGCGGCGGCTCGGGACCATCGTGCAACTCACGCACGATCGCGTAACGGTACGGCGAAGCGATCAGCACTTCTCCCGCGCCGGCGGCGCGAAACCGTGCGCTGTCCTTGCCGGGCGGTTCCAGATCGATCGAATGATGGCTGTGTTTCACCACGTTCACAATCAGGCCGCGCGCCTGGAACCAGGGCAGGAGCGCTTCAATCAGCGTGGTCTTGCCTTGTCCCGAACGCCCGCAGATTCCGAAGATGTGCAGCTTTGCCGCCGCTTGCGTCATATCGCTTTCCCGTCTTTCCAACCCTTGATATCCGCGCGCGCTACTGCTTCGGTGACATAGCGCTGTTCGGCAAGGTCGCGCAGTGCGAGCGACATGGCTTCGCGGATACGCAACTCGACCTGTTCGAACGGCAATATTCTGCCCGGCGATTTTTCGTGAACGCGGACAATATGAAAACCGAATTCCGTTTCCACGAGCGCAGGGCAGAGCGTGCCGGCGGGCGCGGCGAATACCGCGCGCTCGAATTCTGCCACGGTATCGCCGCGGCCGATTTCTCCGAGCGCGCCGCCATCCCGTCCCGAGGGGCAATTGGACAACGTCCGCGCAGCATCGACGAAACGCAGTTCGATGTCGGCGCCTGCCCCCAGCAACGCGTCGAGCGTTTGCTGCGCGCGTTTTCTCAGCGCCGCCAGGTCCACGCGTTCGGTCACCTGAAACAGGATGTGGCTGACCCTCGCGCGCTCGTTCACGCGCCAGCGTTCCTGATCCGCCAGGTAATGGCGCTTGCACTCTTCGTGCGTGGGCGCGGCGGTCCCGGTGATCTGATGCTCGAGCAGCGCTTCGATCAACTGCTCGTCGCTCGCAGCGGACGCGAGGTCCAGATGCGCGGCTTCATCGAGGAGCACGCGGCGCAGCACCGCCGCCGTCAGCGCCGCCTGATGTGCGTCGGGCGTCTCTGCTTCGCCCGCCAACTCGCGTTCGATATCCTGGTCTGTCAGTTCCGTGCCGTTGACTGTGATTGCTATGATGTTCCTTTCCAAACAATAAGCGCGAACAAGCGCCGATCAGCGCGGCCGCACGAGCTGCCATGCGCGGCCCAGATACGTCACGGAAGCGAAGCCGCTCCAGACATGCACGAGCCGCGTGAACGGGAAGATCACGAAGAGCGTCATGCCCATGAAGAGATGCAGGCGGAACAGCAGCGGGGTGTTCGCAACGAAGCTCGGGGCGTCGCCCCGGAACGTGACCACGTGCTGCGCCCACGTCATCAACTGAACCATCATGTGGCCGTCCATGTGAGCGGACGATTCTCCGATCGTCGTCAGTCCCAGCAGCAGCGTGCAAAGAATCCAGAGCAGCAGGACCTTGTCGCCCATGCGGGTGACGGCCGAAACACGCGCGTTGGTCATGCGCCGATGAATCAGGATCAGCAGTCCCGACAGGCACAGCCATCCCATGATGCCGCCGGCGATCATCGCGACGGCTTGTTTCGTGCTGTGATCGACACCGAGAAAATCCCATACGGCGACCGGCGTCAGCAAGCCGGCGAGATGCCCGAAGAACAACCCGAGAATGCCGATGTGGAACAGGATATTGCCCAGCCGCAAATTGCCGCGATGAAGCATCTGCGAGCTGTCGGCTTTCCATGTGTACTGCTCGCGCTCGAAACGCGCAAGGCTGCCGAACAGGAAGATGGCGGCCGCGATATACGGATAAATGCCGAACAGAAATTGATTGAACATGAGCGGGTCCCTTGACTCAGTTGGCCGTGGCCGGTGGACGCGGATGGAAATGCACCGGCTGGGCCATCGGCGTGGACGTGGATGGAGCAAGCAGCGGTTCGACTCCGTCCGCGCCCGGGCCGAAGCGTTCGAGCGCCTCGTCCATGTCGCGAATGGGTGGAATCTCGGCGGCTTGCGGGACGACATCGGTCATTGAACGCAGGACTGTGAAGACACCGGCGTACGGGCTTTGATCGCGAGCAAGACGGTCGCCTAACGCGGCGAGGACGTGGATGGCTTCGTCGAGTAACGCACGTGCTTCGGAAGGCTCGATGTTGCCAAGGACTTCCAGAAACAGCGGCACGTGGTCGGGCAATTCGTTCGTCGCCATTTCGAGGCCATGCCGGCGGTATTCATCGAGCAGATCGACCATGGCTTGTCCGCGGTCCCGGCTTTCGCCGTGAACGTGCTCGAACAGATGCAGCGAATGCGCGGGATTACGGTCGAATGTCGCGACGTAATTCTCCTGCAACTCGATCAACGGGGATGCATTGAGCAAGGCGACGAGCGGCTGTAGCGCGGCGCGGGTCGTGTCCGGGAACGCTTGCAGCTCCTGATCGATCTCGCCAAGTGCATCGAGCAATTCCTGCTCGGGGTAGTCGAGCAAGGTCGCGAGCAACGTGTAGATGGAAAGCGTAGCGTTCACGATGAGACCTCAGCTTGCTTGCGGGACTTCGGCATGTCGGCGAATACCACGCTGCCCTGCGGTTTCTTGCCGAACAACGATCCTTCCGAGACCCCGCCCGAGCAGCCATTGCCAAACGTAAAGCCGCAACTGCCTTTGTCGTTGAAGCTGTCTTCGACGATTTCCTTATGCGATGACGGCACGACGAAACGGTCTTCGTAGTTCGCAATGGCCATCGTCTGGTACATGTCTTCAACTTGTGCGGGCGTGATGTTCAGGCCCTTCAGCAATTCCGGTTCGGCGCGGCCATGCACAACTTCAGCGCGCTTGAACGCGCGCATGGCGAGCATGCGTTCGAGAGCGGACGTGACTGGGGCTTCGTCGCCGGCGGTCAGCAGGTTGGCCAGATACTTCACCGGAATGCGCAGGCTCTTCACGTCCGGAATGATGCCGTCCATGCCGATATGACCCGCATCCGCCGCCGATTGAATCGGCGAAAGGGGCGGGATGTACCAGACCATCGGCAACGTCCGGTACTCGGGATGCAGCGGAAACGCGACCTTCCATTCAACCGCCATCTTGTAGACCGGCGACTTGCGTGCGGAATCCAGCCAGCTTTGCGGAATGCCTTGCGCGAGCGCTTCGGCCTGCACGGCGGGATCGTGCGGATCGAGGAACACATCGAGCTGCGACTGATACAGGTCCTTCTCGTTTTCAACCGCTGCCGCGTCGCCAATCTTGTCGGCGTCATAGAGCAGCACGCCGAGATAGCGAATCCGTCCCACGCACGTCTCCGAGCATACGGTCGGCTGGCCTGCTTCAAGTCGCGGATAGCAAAAGATGCACTTTTCGGCCTTGCCGCTTTTCCAGTTGAAGTAGATCTTCTTGTACGGGCACCCCGAGATGCACATGCGCCAGCCGCGGCACTTGTCCTGATCGACGAGAACAATGCCATCGTCTTCGCGCTTATAAACAGAACCTGACGGGCACGACGCCACGCACGCCGGGTTCAGGCAGTGCTCGCACAGCCGCGGCAAATACATCATGAAGGTGTTTTCGAAGGTGGCGTACATCTCCTTCTGCACATTCTCGAACAACGCGTCACGTCCGCGCGATGAAAACTCGCCGCCCAGGTCGTCTTCCCAGTTCGGACCCCAGACGATCTTGTCCATCTTCTTGCCGGTGATGACCGAAACAGGGCGCGCGGTCGGCGGCGTCTCGCTCAGGCGCGCTTTCTGCAAATGCTCGTAGTCGAACGTGAACGGCTCATAGTAATCGTCGATAGCCGGCAGATTCGGGTTCGCGAACAGGTTCGCGAGCACCTTCAGCTTGCCGCCCTGGCGTGGACGCAGTCGGCCAGATGCATCGCGTATCCAGCCACCTTGCCACTTCTTCTGGTTCTCCCATTCCTTCGGATAACCGATGCCGGGCTTCGTCTCCACGTTGTTGAACCACGCGTACTCCACGCCGTCGCGCGAGGTCCACACGTTCTTGCACGTCACGGAGCACGTATGGCAACCGATGCATTTATCCAGATTCAACACCATTGCGACTTGCGCACGAATTTTCACGATGCAGCTCCTTCATGTTCCTTCAGCGGACCTTCGAGCCACGCCACTTTTTTCATCTTGCGCACGATCACGTACTCGTCGCGGTTCGATCCCACGGTGCCGTAGTAGTTGAAACCGTAGGCTTGCTGCGCGTACCCGCCGATCATGTGCGTCGGCTTGAGCACCGTGCGCGTGACCGAGTTGTGGATGCCGCCGCGCATGCCGCTTGTTTCGGCCCCCGGCACGTTCACGATCTTTTCCTGCGCGTGATACATCAGGCACATGCCGCGCGGCACGCGCTGGCTCACCACGACCCGCGCTGTCAGTGTGCCATTCACGTTGAACACTTCCACCCAGTCGTTATCGACGAGACCTGCTTCTTTTGCCTCTGCTTCAGACACCCACACGTGAGGTCCGCCGCGCGAGAGCGTCAACATGCGCAGGTTGTCCGAGTAAGTGGAGTGGATGCCCCATTTCTGGTGCGGCGTGATCCAGTTGAGCACGAGCTCATGCTCGCCGTTGGGCTTGGCGCCGAGCATGGCGGTGACGGTTTTCGTGTTGATCGCCGGCCGATACACGCACGAGCCTTCGCCGAAATCCAGCATCCAGCGATGATCCTGGTAGAACTGCTGGCGGCCCGTCAGCGTGCGCCATGGGATCAGTTCATGCACGTTCGTATAACCGGCGTTGTAGCTCACTTCCTCGGATTCGAGGCCCGACCATGTGGGCGCGGAAATGATCTTGCGCGGCTGTGCCTGGACGTCGCGGAAACGGATCTTGTCGTGCTCGCGGCCAAGCGCGAGGTGCGCGTGTTCGCGTCCCGTGATCTTCGACAACGCTTCCCACGCCTTGACTGCCACATGCCCGTTGGTTTCCGGCGCGAACGTGAGGATCATCTCGGCTGCATCGATAGCCGTGTCCAGACGCGGACGTCCCAGGCTCACGCCCGGTTCGGTGACGGTTTTCGTGATGTCCGCGAGCTCGCCGACTTCGTGCTTGCTGTTCCAGTTGATGCCCTTGCCGCCGTTGCCTTGCGTATCGAGCAGCGGCCCGACCGATGTGAACTTGCGATACACATCCTTGTAGTTACGCTCGACGACGGTCATGGACGGTGCGGTCTTGCCCGGGATCAGGTCGCATTCGCCCGCGCGCCAGTCCTTCGGCTCGAACGGCTGGCCGAGCTCGCCGGGGGTGTCGTGCATGAGCGGCGTGCAGACCAGGTCGGTGCGCGTGCCCAGATGCGCACCGCCGATTTCCGCGAACTTCTCGGCAATGCCCTTGTAGATTTCCCAGTCGCTCTTGCTTTCCCATAACGGTTGCACGGCTTCCGACAACGGATGAATGAACGGATGCATGTCCGATGTATTGAGGTCGTCTTTCTCATACCACGTAGCGGTCGGCAACACGATGTCGCCGTAGAGGCAGGTCGTGCTCATGCGGAAATCGAGCACCGTCAGAAGATCGAGCTTGCCTTCGGCGGCGGGGCGCACGTTGACTTCGCCCGGCATGATGGCGTCGTTTTCATCGGAGAAGAGGGCGTTCTGCGTGCCGAGCAAATACTTCAGGAAATACTCGTGCCCCTTGCCCGAACTGCCCAGGATGTTCGAGCGCCAGACGAACATGTTGCGCGGGAAGTTGACGGGGTTGTCCGGGTCGTCGCAAGAGAACTGCAGCTTGCCGGACTTCAGGCGGTCCACCACATAATCCACGGGCTTCATGCCGGCGTGAACGGCCGCGTCAGTGAGGTCGAGCGGGTTTGCACCGAGTTGCGGTGCGCTCGGCAACCAGCCCATGCGCTCGGACTTCGCGTTGAGATCGAGCATGGAGAGGTGCGAATACTTGCCCATGTTCGCGGTCGGCGCGAGGACTTCACTCAGGCCCACTTTCTCGTGACGCCACTGACTCGTGTGGTTGTAGAAAAACGACGTGCCGTTCATCTGGCGCGGCGGCTTCGACCAGTCGAGCGCGAATGCGAGCGGCGCCCAGCCGAACTGCGGACGCAGCTTTTCCTGGCCTACGTAGTGCGCCCAGCCGCCGCCGCTCTTGCCCACGCAACCGCACATCATCAGGAGGTTGATGATGCCGCGATAAATCATGTCGTTGTGATACCAGTGATTGAGCGCCGCGCCCACGATCACCATGCTCTTGCCCTGGGTCTGATGGGCGTTCGTCGCAAATTCGCGCGCCACCTGGATCACGAGGTTGCGCGGGACCGTGGTGTGCTTTTCCTGCCATGCCGGCGTGTAGGGGACGTCGTCGTCGTAGCTCGTTGCGACGTTCGGGCCGCCAAGGCCCTGGTCCACGCCGTAGTTCGCCATCTGCAGATCGAACACGGTCGCAACGAGCGCGCAGGTGCCATCGGCGAGGGTGACGCGTTTTGCCGGGACGCGCCGGCTCAGCAGCGCGTCGTGCTCGCTGCCGAAATAGGGGAAGCCGACTTCGACGGCTTCGTCGTGCGCGTCGATCATGGAAAGACGCGGGTCGATGGCGCGGCCGCTGCCGCCGTCCTTCAGTTCGAGGTTCCAGCGGCCGACCTTCTCGCCGTCGTTGTGCGACGCCTCGTTCCAGCGAAAACCGATCGTGCCGTTGGGCGCGACAATCTCGCCGCTGCCGGCGTCCAGCACGAGCGTCTTCCATTGCGCGTTGTTGGCTTCATCGAGGTTATCGGCGAGATGCGATGCGCGCAGGAAGTGATCGGGGACCAGGGTTTCGCCGTTGTCGCGCAACAGCACGAGCATCGGCATGTCGGTGTATTGCTTCACGTAGTCGCGGAAATACGCGGACTGGTTCG
>NZ_CAXTGZ010000023.1:0-23242 GCF_964243625.1 uncultured Caballeronia sp. | reverse complement strand
AGATCGGACTGGGTCCGTATGTCTGGGCGAAGACCGACTTGGCGCCGGATGCGGACGGCAACGCGCCCGGCCTACTGCGCAGCCAGATCAGCGGCGACGTCGAGTTCCTCGAACGACTGCCCAGCGCGCCGCCCGACATCGCGCAGCTCGCTCCAGCACTCCTCGGGCGGTATCGCTGTGACGATCTGGACACCGACGCCGAAATCATCATGATGTGTCAGCGTCTGTGGGACGACCTCGGGCTGACCGGCATCCGTCTCGAACTCAATTCGCTTGGCCAGCCGGAAGAGCGCGCGGCGCATCGCAAGGAATTGATTGCCTATCTCGAGCAACACGTCGAAGCACTCGATGAAGAAGCGAAACGCCGCCTCTACACGAACCCGTTGCGCGTGCTAGATACGAAAAATCCGGCGATGCAGGAAATCGCGCAGAACGCACCGAAGCTCGTTGATTTTCTCGGGCCCGAATCGCTCGCGCACTTCGAAGGCGTTCAGCGTTTGCTGAAGGCGAACAACGTGCCGTTCAAGATCAACCCGCGCCTGGTGCGTGGCCTCGATTACTACAACCTGACCGTGTTCGAATGGGTGACCGACAAGCTCGGCTCGCAAGGCACGGTTGCAGGCGGCGGACGCTACGACCCGCTGATCGAACAGCTTGGCGGCAAGGCGGCGGCTGCGTGCGGCTGGGCGATGGGCGTCGAGCGGATTCTTGAATTGCTGAAAGAAGAAAACCTCGTGCCGGCGGCGGAAGGCACTGACATTTATGTCGTGCATCAGGGTGAAGCGGCGGCGGAGCAGGCGTTTATCATTGCCGAGCGTTTGCGCGATACCGGTCTCGACGTCATCCTGCATTGCAGCCCGGACGGCACGCCGGCGAGCTTCAAGTCGCAAATGAAAAAAGCCGATGCAAGCGGCGCAGCGTTCGCAGTCATTCTTGGCGAAAACGAACTCGCGCAAGGCATGGTTGGCGTGAAACCGTTGCGGTCCTCATCGCTTGAATCAACGGGTCAAAAGAACGAGCAGGCCACCGTGCCTGTGGAAGACTTGACCGAATTTCTAATCAATGCGATGGTGGCAACCGCCGACGACAGCGCCGACTGATTGTCCGGCGCCGCCGCGTGGAAACCCCCGTGCGGCGACCCGAAACAATGGCGCGCGGCATTGCACGCGAACACAAAAGCAGTCAAGGAATACGCTGGGCATGAGCTATCACGAAGAACAAGAGTCACTTGAAAACCTGAAGGCCTGGTGGGCGAAATGGGGCAACTCCACGACCTGGATCGTGCTCGCGGTGCTCGTGGTCGCGGCCGGCTGGAACGGCTGGAATTTCTGGCAACGCAGGCAGGCGGCCGAAGCCGCCGTACTCTACGACCAGGTCCAGCAAGCAGTCACAGCGGGTGACAAGGCGTTGGTCACACGTGTGTCGTCGGACATGGAAGACAAGTTCGGCGGCACCGCGTACGCGCAGATGACCGCGCTTGCCGCAGCCAAATCCCTGTACATGAGTGGCGACAGCGCCGGTGCCAAGACGCAGCTTCAGTGGGCTGTCGATCACGCGAAGGATGCTGAATACAAGCAGATCGCGAAACTGCGGCTGTCGCTGATCCTCCTCGATGAAAAAGCCTACGACGCCGGCCTGAAAGTCCTCGCCGACGAACCCCTCGACGCGTTCAAGGGCGTGGTATCGGATCGTCGTGGTGATTTGCTGGCGGCGCAGGGCAAGCGCGACGACGCGCGCGCGGCCTATAAACTGGCGCTCACCTCGTTGCCGCAATCCGATTCGTCCGCACGCCAGCTGATTCAGTTCAAGCTCGACGCGCTGGGCGGCTGATGCCGCTCGTGCCGGAATAGGCGTGTAGCAACGTCGTCTTTGTGCGGGCGCGGTGCTCACTGGGTTAAAGTCGCGGGTTCTCAGCGGTCAGACCTGAACAGTCTTGAGTCTCGCGCCGCACACCGATCAACCGATTTCATTTTATCCATGTTGCGTCCACCGATGAATTTTCTGAAACGCTACGCTCTGCCGCTCGCCTGCGCGATGTCGGTCATGCTCACGGCCTGTGCCACCAAGGACGAGCGCCGGGTGCCGACTCCGCTTGTCGAGATCAAGCCTGTCCTGAATGTGGAGCAGGCCTGGAAGGCGAGCGTCGGCAAGGCCGGACGTTACCTGTTCTCGCCGGTTGCCATCGGCGATGCTGTTTATGCAGCAGGCGCGAACGGCACGGTCGCGAAGATCGATGCGAAGACCGGTCAGGACGTGTGGCGCATCAAGCTGAAAGACGATCTGTCGGCGGGCGTGGGCAGCGACGGCAACCTGACTGCAGTCGGCGGGCTGAAGGGCAATGTGTACGTGCTCGGACCCGACGGCAAGCAATTGTGGACGGCTACGGCGCCGGGCGAAATCATCTCGCCGCCGCTCGTGGGTAACGACCTCGTGGTTGTACGGACTATCGACGGCAAGATCGTCGCGTTCAATTCGGTGACCGGCGAGCAGAAGTGGATGTTCCAGACGCGCGCCGTACCGCTGAACCTGCGCGTGGCTGCCGGCATGACGTTCGCGGCATCGCAGGCGGTGCTAGCGGGTTTCCCGGGCGGCACGTTTGCGGCGATCAACCTGCAGACCGGCGACGCTTACTGGCAAGCGCCGGTTTCGTTCCCCAAGGGCGTGACCGAAGTCGAGCGTATCAACGACGTGACGGGCGCACCGACGCTGGTCGGGTCCGTGACCTGCGCGGTGACGTTCCAGGGCCGTATCGGCTGTTTCGATGCGAATTCGGGCCGTCCGCAATGGGAAAAGAACTTCTCGAGCGACAGCGGTCTCGCGCAGGACAACGAGATCGTGGCAGCAGGCGACGACTGGTCGGTGGTGAACGCATTTAGCGGTATCGATGGAACCGTCCTCTGGAAGAACGACAAGCTGAAGAATCGCACGGTCAGCGTGCCGTTCATCCTGGGTCGCGCGGTCGTGGTCGGCGACTATCAAGGATTTGTGCACTTCCTGTCGGCAACCAATGGCGAGTTCGTTGGCCGCGCGAAGACCGACGGCAGCGCAATCACGGCTGCGCCGGTGCTGGCGGGCGACACGCTCGTGATCCAGACACATGACGGCGGCCTGTATGGTTTCCGCCCGCGTTAATGAGTTGGTTTGACCTGATGAGCGCGCCGGTTTTGCCGGCCGCTCGTGTTTTTGCGGACTTTTTTGTTTTTTGAGTCCGCGCCGTGCGAATAGAATCGATTGATCAACGCTGCACGTGACGGACCTGTCGTGCGGCAAATAAGCGCACAAGCAGTATTGACAACGGCAAACGCAACGCCAGACAACACGTAAGGCGTTCCAAGTGCGTCCCGAACGCGATGAAAGCGGCCATGAACCAGGAGCCGGAGCAGCAGAAACGCTGCATCATGCGATCCATCCGCTGGAACCGTGCTAATTTTCGACACATCGCCGGACCGCAAACTCGCGGTTCGCCGTTTCCGGAGTGACATCCGGCGCGCGCCGGGCCGGAATGATCCGCCCTGCGTTCAACCAAGAACACCATCTGATGAAACCCGTAATTGCCCTCGTGGGGCGCCCCAATGTGGGGAAATCGACGCTCTTCAACCGCCTGACGCGCTCGCGCGATGCGCTCGTCGCCGACTTGCCCGGTCTTACGCGCGACCGCCATTACGGTGAAGGCCGTGTGGGCGACCGTCCTTATCTAGTCGTCGATACCGGCGGTTTCGAGCCTGTCGCAAAGGACGGCATCCTGCACGAGATGGCTCGCCAGACACGCCAGGCAGTGGAAGAGTCCGACATCGTCGTGTTCATCACCGACGGCCGCAACGGGCTCGCGCCGCAAGACAAGGCGATCGCCGACTACCTGCGCAAGACGGGCCGGCCGTTGTTCCTCGTGGTCAACAAGGCCGAAGGCATGAAGTACAGCGCGGTGGCCGCGGACTTCTACGAACTGGGCCTGGGCGACCCGCGCGCCATTTCAGCCGCGCACGGCGACGGTGTGACGGAGATGATCGGCGATGCGCTCGAGATCGCTTACGCCGGACAGCCGGAAGAAGATCCCGAAGAAAAGGCGGCACGTGGCGTGAAGATCGCCATCGTGGGACGCCCGAATGTCGGCAAGTCGACGCTGATCAATGCGCTGGTTGGCGAAGAGCGCGTGATTGCGTTCGACATGCCCGGCACCACGCGCGATTCCATCTATGTTGATTTCGAGCGAAGTGGCCGCAAGTACACGTTGATCGATACAGCGGGTTTGCGTCGTCGCGGCAAGGTATTCGAAGCGATCGAGAAGTTTTCGGTGGTGAAGACGCTGCAGTCCATTTCAGACGCGAACGTGGTGATCCTGCTGCTCGATGCACAACAGGACATCTCCGAGCAGGATGCGCACATCGCCGGATTCGTAGTGGAACAAGGCCGCGCGCTGGTCGTTGGCGTGAACAAGTGGGACGGACTCGATTCGCATGTGCGCGAGCGCACCAAGGCGGACCTCACGCGCAAGCTCAAGTTTTTGGACTTTGCTAAATTCCATTACGTCTCGGCGCTGGAGAAAACCGGTATTAGCCAGTTGATGAAATCCGTCGATGACGCTTACGCCGCGGCCATGGCAAAGCTGCCCACGCCGAAGCTCACGCGCGCCCTCATTGACGCAGTGGAGTTCCAGCAGCCCCGGCGCCGTGGTCCGATCCGTCCGAAGCTGCGCTATGCGCACCAGGGCGGGCAGAATCCCCCGATCATTGTCGTGCACGGCAACGCGCTCGACGCGATCACGGACACCTACAAACGTTATCTGGAAGGACGCTTCAGAGAAACTTTCGGGCTGGTTGGGACTCCATTGCGAATAGAGTTTCGTTCGAGTGCGAATCCTTACGCGGATAAGGGCTGATGCCGGCCTGAATCCCGCGTGCATCAAGCGTTTCGGCGGATTTGGACGGGCGGGGCGCGCTGGTGCGAAAATGAAAATCGGCTATAGTGTAGCGATTGACGGCGGATCTCTTTTTCTTCGTCGCAATCACGTTAACCTGCAAAAATAATACGGAGTTTGCTATGAGCAACAAAGGGCAATTGTTACAAGACCCGTTTTTGAACGCACTGCGAAAAGAGCATGTGCCGGTGTCGATCTACTTGGTCAACGGCATCAAGCTGCAAGGCAATATTGAATCGTTCGACCAGTACGTCGTGTTGCTCCGTAACACCGTGACCCAGATGGTCTACAAGCACGCCATTTCCACGGTCGTGCCAGCGCGTCCGGTGAATTTCCACCCGGATGCTGAAACGCCCTAAACCTCGCAGCGTCCGGTGTAATGGCATGAATGAACTTGCTAATTCACCGGTCGCTTCAAAATGAAAACATCAATTTGATCAACGCAGCGCTTGTGGGTGTCGACTTCGGAAAAATCGATTTCGACGCCAGTCTCGAAGAACTCAGTCTGCTCGCACAAAGTGCGGGTGCCCATCCCGCCGTCACCCTGACCGGTCGCCGTTCCAGCCCTGATGCCAAGATGTTTGTCGGCAGCGGCAAAGTCGAAGAGCTGCGCCTCGCCTGCGTTGCCAACGACGTGGAACTCGTCATCTTCAATCATGCTCTGGCACCCGCGCAGCAGCGGAACCTGGAAACGGCGCTCGAGCGCCGAGTGATCGACCGCACCAGTCTCATCCTCGATATTTTCGCGCAGCGTGCCCGCAGTCACGAAGGCAAGCTGCAGGTCGAACTCGCTCAGCTCCAGTATCTGTCCACACGATTGATTCGTGCGTGGACTCACCTCGAGCGGCAGAAGGGTGGTATCGGCCTGCGCGGACCGGGTGAAACACAGCTTGAAACCGACCGCCGGTTGATCGGCGAGCGTATCAAGGCGTTGAAGGCGCGGCTTGCGAAGCTGCAACGCCAGCATGGCACGCAGCGCCGTCAGCGGGAGCGCAACCGGACCACGTCGGTTTCTCTCGTGGGTTATACGAACGCGGGCAAGTCCACGCTGTTCAATGCGCTGACGAAGGCGCAGGCGTATGCGGCGGACCAGTTGTTCGCCACTCTCGATACAACCTCGCGCCGGGTTTATCTCGGCGAGGAAGCGGGACAGGCGGTGGTGTCCGACACGGTCGGGTTCATTCGCGACCTGCCTCACCAACTGGTTGCGGCATTCCGCGCGACGCTCGAGGAAACGGTACAGGCCGACTTGCTGCTGCATGTCGTCGATGCATCGAGCATGGTGCGGCTCGACCAGATCGAGGAAGTGAACAAGGTGCTGAGCAGTATCGGCGCCGACGGCGTTCCGCAAATTCTCGTATTCAACAAGATCGATGCAGTGCCTGAACTCGCGGCCCGCAACGATCCGGTTGAAAGGGACGAGTATGGTAATATTTTGCGCGTATTTTTGAGCGCGCGAACGGGTCAGGGACTCGACGCGCTGCGCGCTGCCATCGCCGAATTTGCAGCTTCCGAACCTAAAGATAACAACGAGTACACGGAACTTCCGGACGGCACAATCGTGCCGGAGTCCATGGATAGCACATCCGACGACGGAACCACGCTACCGGAAGACCACCGGTCAGCCGACGAAAGTGATGACCGCAAGGTCCCCGAGCACGGGCACTGATCTGTTCCGATTTGCATTGACCCGGCTGTCTAATGGTGAATCACCGAGTGAACGACTACAACGAGCGGAGTACCCGGCAGCTTTCGCATGCCGTCTTTTCGATCAACGACCCGCGCTGGGGGCGGGGCGACGGCAATGGCGAAAATAAAGGCCAGGACCCGAAGCGTCCGCAGGAACAGAAGCGTCCATCGAAGGACAAGGATGGCGAAGGACCGCCGGATCTCGACGAAATGTGGCGCGACTTCAACAAGAAGCTTGCAGGCCTGTTCGGCAAGAAGCCGGCCGGCGGCGGTCCGCGTCCGGATAACGGCCGCACCGCGAAGATCGGACTGGGCATTGTTGTCGGCGCGCTGATCGCGATCTATCTCGGCAGCGGCGTGTTTGTCGTGCAGGACGGGAACGTGGGCGTGGTGTCGCGCTTTGGCAAGTACGAAGGCCAGGCGGATCAGGGCGTCCACTGGCGTCTGCCATATCCGTTCGAATCGCACGAGATCGTCAATACGTCGCAGATCCGTTCGGTCGATATCGGCCGCAATAACACGCTCACGCAAGCCAACGTTCGCGACGCGTCGCTGCTCACGCACGACGCGGATATCGTCGACGTGCGCTTTGCCGTGCAGTATCAGATCAAGTCGGCGACCGACTATCTGTTCCGCAATCTCGATCCGGAGCAGAACGTGACGGAATCGGCGCAGGCCGCCATCCGCGAGATCGCAGGCACGCACAGCACGGACGAACTGCTGTTCAAGGACCACGAAGCATTGCGTGCGAAGCTGGTCGACCGGATCCAGGCATCGCTTGATTCGTACAAGACCGGTTTGCAGGTGACCGGCGTGACCATTCAGAGCGTACAGGTGCCCGCGCAGGTTCAACCCGCGTTCGAGGAAGCGGCGAAGGTGCGCCAGGACAACGAACGCGCGGTGGATACAGCCAAGGCCTACGCCGATCAATTGCTTCCCCGCGCGAAGACGGACGCGGCGCGCATGATCGACGAAGCCAAGGGTTATAGCAACCGGGCCGTTTCGCAGGCGCAAGGCAATGCCGAGCGTTTCAAGCAGGTTTATGCAGAATATTCGAAGGCGCCGGCAGTGATTCGTCAACGCATGTATCTGGACACAATGCAGCAGATTTATTCGCGGGCGACGAAGGTGTTCGTCGACAGCAAGAGCTCGAATAACGTGGTTTATTTGCCGCTCGACAAGCTCGTCGATGCAAACCGTCAGCGTGCGAGCGCGGCCGCTCCGGCAAGCGGTGCATCGGACGCTTCGGCTCCTTCGGCAAGTGTAGCGAACCAGCCGGTTGGCGCAGCGCCCGCGAGCGTCGGCACGTCGATCACGCAGGATGCGCGCAGCGAAAGCGCGCAGGCAACATCGGCCGTTGCGGCGCAATCTGCCTCCGCCAGCACTGCGGCCAGCGCCGTGGCTGCATCGTCGACATCGGCATCTGGATCGGCGCAGTCGACCGGTGGCGATCCATTGCGCTCGCGCGACGCGTTCCGTTCGCGCTCGCGTGAAGACGACACGCAATGAGGAGCGCGATCATGAATCGAATCGTTGCGCTGGTAGTTGCCGTCGTGGTCGTGTTGTTTATCGGCTCTTCCATGATGTTCGTGGTCGACGAACGCCACGCCGGCGTAGTCACCGCGCACGGCGGCGGTGACCCCAAGCTCGTCACGCCCGGCCTGCATTTCAAGCTGCCGCCGCCGTTTCAGACGCTGACGCTGATCGACACGCGTACGCTCACCATCGACGAAGCGGGCACTGACCGTTTCAATACGTCGGACAAGAACGAGGTGATCGTGAATACGGTCATCAAGTATCGTGTCGCGGACCCGCTCAAGCTTTTTGTGAGCAACGAAAAGAACACGCAGACCGCGCAGGACCGTCTGGCCGCGCTCACGCGCACGGCGCTGACGTCGTCGTTCACGAAGCGTCCGCTGGCCGATGTGCTCGGCGAGCAGCAGGCTATCGGGACGGAAGCGCAGAAGGCGATCGAGCAGCCGGCAGCGGCGTTCGGCGTGGAACTCGTGGATGTGCAACTGACGCGCATCGACTTTCCGGCTGCGGTGGCGGATTCCGTCTACAAGCGCATGATCGCAGCACGCCAGCAAGCGGCGGCCGAAGAACGCGCGAAGGGCACGGCTGACGCAGACGCAATCAAGGCGAATGCGGATCGTCAGCAGGAAGCCATTCTCGCCGATGCCTACAAGGAAGCGCAGACCATCAAGGGCGAGGGCGATGGCCGTGCTGCGTCGATTGCCGCAGATGCGTACGGCGTCGATCCGCAGTTCTACCAGTTCTATCAAAGCCTTGAAGCGTATAAAAAGACGTTCAATGCCGGCGATGTGATGGTTGTCGATCCGAGCAGCGATTTCTTCCGCTTCATGCGCAGCCCGAACGGTGCTGCGCCGAGCGCCGCCGATGCCACCACCCCGGCGCCCGCGCGCAAGCGCTGAGCTCCAATCGTCGCGGTGCGAGCCGCGGCGCCATCTATTGAATGGATATGGCTGCATCGTTACTGCTCGCGATTGCGTTGATGCTGATTATCGAAGGGATGTTTCCGTTCGTCTTCCCCAATTCCTGGCGCGACACGTTCCGCCGGATCGCTCAACGGCCGCCGCACCAGATTCGGATCGGCGGCCTGATCGCGATGGCGCTCGGCGTGATTCTGCTGCTGATTGCGACCTGAATTGCGTCGAGGCTGGCCGAGTCCGTAGCCACCCGCAGATCAAAAGATTATCCTGACCGACCGGCGGTGCCACCTTTACCTCGCATCGCCGCGCTCAAAAACGTTCCGTAGGAAACGCCCCGATGTCCACCTGGTTACTTCCCGAGAATATCGCCGACGTCTTGCCGTCCGAAGCGCGCAAGATTGAAGAGTTGCGCCGCCGGCTGCTCGATCGTTTTCGTTCGTACGGCTACGAACTCGTGATGCCGCCGATGCTCGAGTACCTCGAATCGCTGCTCACCAGCGGCGGCAGCGACCTCAACCTGCGCACGTTCAAGCTCGTCGACCAATTGTCCGGGCGCACGCTCGGCCTGCGCGCTGACATCACGCCGCAGGTTTCGCGCATCGATGCGCATTTGCTGAATCGGCAAGGCGTGACGCGCCTGTGTTACGCGGGCAATGTGCTACATACGCGTCCGCGTGGCTTGCACGCGACGCGCGAGCAGATCCAGATCGGCGCGGAAATCTACGGCCACGCCGGGCTGGAAGCGGATCTGGAAATCCAGCAATTGATGCTCGATTCGCTGCGTCTGAGCGGTTTGAACAAGGTGCGTCTCGACTTGTGCCACGCGGGCGTCCTGGCGGCTTTGCTCGACCTCGAACCTGGCGCTGCCGCGCTCGGTGAGTCGCTCTACGACGCGCTCGGCGCGAAGGACGTACCGCGTCTGAACGAACTCACGTCCAGACTCGGCGATGTCGCCCGCGACGCGCTGCGGGCGTTGCCGTCACTCTACGGCGATGCATCAGTACTCGATGAAGCGCGCGCACGCTTGCCGAATTTGCCGGTCATCGGCCGGGCGCTCGACGACCTCGCGTTCCTTGCGGCGCAGGCGCACGGCGCCGAGCTGATGATCGATCTCGCCGACCTGCGCGGCTACGCGTACCACAGCGGCGTGATGTTCTCGGCCTACGTGGACGGCGTGCCGAACGCGGTTGCGCGAGGCGGCCGCTACGACGACGTTGGCCAGGCCTATGGCCGCGCACGTCCCGCAACCGGTTTCTCGCTCGATCTGCGTGAAGTCGCGCGCATTTCTCCTGTCGATGCCCGCGGCAGCGCGGTCCTCGCCCCGTGGAACCATGACGAACCGCTGCAGACGGCGGTCGCGAAACTGCGCGATGCCGGCGAAGTCGTGATCCAGGCGTTGCCCGGACACGACCATGATCTCGACGAGTTTGCGTTCGACCGCGTGCTGGTCGAGCGCAACGGGACATGGGTCGTCGAGACCCGTTCCTAGCGGCTTCGGGGCTTGCTGCAAGCGTTTTTGATGCGCGAGCGGCATATAACCCCAGACAAAACTTCAGCCTCATCCGATCGACTTTCGGTCGATATCCGTTCGCAAATACCGGGAAAAACTCGGAACCTTCGGCGAACATAGGTAAAATGCTTTTTTAACCAGCTATCAAATTGACATGTCTGCCAGCGCAGTGAATGTGAACCCGGGGCGCAACGTCGTCGTGGTCGGCACCCAGTGGGGTGATGAAGGCAAGGGCAAGATCGTCGACTGGTTGACGGACCACGCCCAAGGCGTCGTGCGCTTCCAGGGCGGTCATAACGCCGGCCATACGCTCATTATCGGCGGCAAGAAGACCATTCTTCGCCTGATTCCGTCGGGCATCATGCGCGCCGGCACGGCTTGCTACATCGGCAACGGCGTGGTTTTGTCGCCCGAAGCGCTCTTCAAGGAAATCGGCGAACTGGAAACGGCGGGTATCGACGTCCAGAAGCGCCTGTTCATTTCCGAAGCCGCCAACCTGATCCTGCCGTATCACATTGCCATCGACCAGGCGCGCGAAGCACGTCGTGGCGCGGCGAAGATCGGCACGACGGGACGCGGTATCGGACCGGCGTACGAGGACAAGGTCGGCCGCCGTGGCCTGCGCGTGCAGGACCTGTACGACCGCGACGTATTCGCTGAACGTCTGCGCGAAACGCTGGACTTCCACAACTTCGTGCTGACGGGTTATCTCGGCGCGCCGGCGGTGGATTTTCAGCAAACGCTCGACACCATGTTCGGTTACGCCGAGCGCCTCGCGCCCATGGTGACGGACGTCTCGCGTCGCCTTTACGACGAGAACCACGCCGGCCGCAACCTCTTGTTCGAAGGTGCGCAAGGCACGCTGCTCGACATCGACCACGGCACGTACCCGTATGTCACGTCGAGCAACTGCGTGGCGGGCGCGGCAACCTCGGGCGCGGGCGTGGGTCCGCAGAAACTGAACTACATCCTCGGCATCACGAAAGCATATTGCACGCGCGTGGGTGCGGGTCCGTTCCCAAGCGAGTTGTATGATGCGGACAACGTGAATCGTCAGGAACAGATTGGCCTGACGCTTGCCACCGTCGGCAAGGAATTCGGCTCGGTGACCGGCCGTCCGCGCCGCACCGGCTGGCTCGACGCCGCTGCGCTGCGCCGCTCCATTCAGATCAACGGGATCTCGGGCCTGTGCATGACCAAGCTCGATGTGCTGGACGGCCTGGAAGAAGTGAAGCTCTGCGTGGGCTACAAGCTCGACGGCAAGGACGTCGACATCCTGCCGCGCGGCGCCTCGGAAGTGGCGCGTTGCGAGCCGATCTACGAAACGTTCGGCGGCTGGAAGGAAAGCACCATCGGCATCACGCAATGGGACCGCTTGCCGGAAACCGCGCGCAAGTATCTGTCGCGTGTGCAGGAAGTGGCGGGCGTGCCTATAGACATGGTGTCGACGGGTCCGGATCGCGACGAAACCATCCTGCTGCGTCACCCGTTCAAGGTTTAAGACCTCGGGCGTCTGGCAAAGACCAAGTGGCCGCGAATGTGCGGCCACTTTGCATTTTCAACCGTTGCACGTATTTAAAAGAGTTTGACCATGATCGCGATGAAAGACCCGCGCAACGACGACCGGAACCTGTGGGTGGGCTGGGACGAATATCACCGGCTGATCGAACTGCTGGCGCTGTCCGTGCACGACTCAGGCTGGAAGTTCGACAATATCCTGTGTCTCGCGCGCGGCGGCCTGCGCGTAGGCGACCAGCTTTCGCGCATCTATGATCTGCCGCTCGCGATCCTCGCGACGAGTTCGTATCGCGAGGCGGCGGGAACGGAGCAGGGGGCGCTCGACATCGGTCAATACATCACGATGACGCGCGGGGAACTCTCCGGCAACGTGCTGCTCGTCGACGATCTGGTCGATTCAGGCGTCACGCTTTCGCGCGTTCAGCAGCATCTGAAGGAGCGTTATCCGGCGGTAACCGCCGTGCGCTCTGCCGTCCTTTGGTATAAAGGCTGCTCGACCGTGAAGCCCGATTATTTCGTTCAGTTCCTCGAAACGAACCCGTGGATTCATCAGCCGTTCGAGGAATGGGATACGGTCCGGCCGCACAACCTCGGTGCGTGGATCAAGCGCGGTCTGCACGACGAACGTAGCTGATCGTTTGTTCCATTTCGGCACGGCGGCTGTTACGCCGTTCCACCCAAGATGCCGTTCGAATGCCTGTTAGGATGTTCGAACGGCATTTTCATGTTCATCGCCCATGCAGCTTAGTGACTTCGCCGCAATGTCAAATCGCCTAAATGCGCCCGTCGTCGCGGTATCACAACACGGCGGTGAGGCGACAGGCGCGGCGTTAGAATGGCGTTCGTTTTTTCCGATCAGGACGGCTCCGCCGCGTTTATGACAACAGTGACCCACGCGCATGAGCGCAAACAACCACTTCCTGCTCTGGCGCTTGCCGCTATCGGAGTCGTGTTTGGTGACATTGGTACGAGCCCGCTGTACGCGCTGAAAGAAGCGTTCAGCAAAACGCATGGCATCGAACTCAATGAAGCTTCCGTCCTCGGGGTCATTTCGCTGCTGTTCTGGGCGATCGTGATCGTGGTGGGCATCAAATACGTGCTGTTCGTCATGCGCGCCGACAACAACGGCGAAGGTGGCGTGCTCGCGCTCATGACGCTCGCGCTGCGCACGTTGAAGGAATCGGGACGCGCCACCGGCGTGCTGATGATGCTCGGCATCTTCGGCGCCTGCATGTTTTATGGCGACGCCGTGATTACGCCGGCCATGTCGGTGATATCGGCGGTGGAAGGGCTTGAAATTGCCTCGCCGCGGCTCGCGAACTACGTGATTCCGATCACCATCGTCATCTTGATCGCGCTGTTCTGGATTCAGCGGCGCGGCACGTCGGTGGTCGGCAAGCTGTTCGGGCCGATCATGCTGGTGTGGTTCGTGACGCTTGCTGTGATGGGCGTGTTTCACATCGTTCAGGCACCGCGTGTGTTGGTCGCATTGAATCCGTACTACGCGTTTTCGTTCATGCAGGCGCATGTGTTGCAAGCGTATATCGTGCTGGGCTCGGTCGTGCTGGTGCTGACCGGCGCTGAAGCGCTTTATGCCGACATGGGACACTTTGGCGCCAAGCCCATTCGATACGGCTGGTACGGCCTCGTCATGCCCTCGCTGCTGCTGAATTACTTTGGCCAGGGCGCGCTGCTGATGCATTCGCCCGAAGCGCGCGAAAGTCCGTTCTTCCTGATGGCGCCCGACTGGGCGTTGCTGCCGCTCGTGATCCTGTCGACCATTGCGACCGTGATTGCATCGCAAGCGGTGATCTCCGGCGCCTATTCGCTGACGAGCCAGGCCATCCAGCTCGGCTACGTGCCGCGCATGAAGATCCTGCATACGTCGGATCTGGCTATTGGGCAGATCTATATTCCGGTCGTGAACTGGATGCTGCTGTTCATCATTTTGTGCATCGTGATCGGCTTCAAGAGCTCCGAGAATCTCGCGGCTGCATACGGGCTTGCCGTCACCGCGACCATGCTGGTCACGACCATTCTCGCGTCGGTGGTGATGACCAAGCTGTGGGGATGGAACAAGTTCCTGGTGGGCGCGATCATCAGCGTGTTCTTTATTATCGATGTCGGGTTTTTCGGCGCCAGCCTGCTCAAGATCGAGCAGGGCGGCTGGCTGCCGTTGGGTATCGGCGGGGTGTTGTTCTTCCTGCTGATGACGTGGTTCAAGGGCCGCATGATCGTCAAGGACCGGACCGCCGCCGATGGTATTCCGCTGATGCCGTTCCTGCAGGGTCTGCTTGCGCACCCGCCGCATCGGGTGTCGGGTACGGCGATCTACCTGACCGGCAGCGATTCGCTCGTGCCGGTGAGCTTGCTGCATAACCTGAAGCACAACAAGGTTCTCCACGAGCGCACGATCTTCCTGAATTTCGCCACGCGCGATGTCCCTTATGTGGACGATGCTACCCGCGTGGAAGTGAAAGACGCGGGCGGGGGGTTGTTCCTCGTGAAGGCGCAGTACGGCTTCAATGAAACGCCGGATGTGAAGGCTGTGCTGATGGAAATCGGGCGCACACACGACATGACATTCGAGCTTATGGACACCTCGTTCTTCATGGCGCGCGAGACGGTGGTGCCGACGCAATTGCCGGGCATGTCGGTGTGGCGCGAGCGTGTGTTCGCGTGGATGCATCAGAATGCCGCGAAGCCAACGGACTTCTTCAGCATTCCGGCTAATCGTGTGGTCGAACTCGGGACGAAGATCGAGATTTGATCGTCATGTTTGACTGAGGAAGACAAACGGCCCATCGAAAGATGGGCCGTTCTTGTTTCTGCTTCGTCGATTGCGATGACCTATTTCTTCAGCTTCGCGAACGCCGCTGCCATTGCGCTGCTGGCTGCTTCCGGCTCGCGCCGGCTGCCGCTGTTGCCGCGGACATCGCGGGCGCTGCCACCTCCGGCACTACCGCCGCGGCGATCCTGCCCGCCGCGTTGCTGTTGCTGCGCCGTACCGCCCTCAGGCGCGAAGTCATCGTCAAGACGCATGGTCAGTGCGATCCGCTGGCGCTTCACATCCGTTTCGAGCACTTTCACCTTCACCACCTGACCGGCTTTCACCACCTCGTGCGGGTCCTTGATGAACTTCGTCGACATCGCCGACACATGCACGAGTCCATCCTGATGCACGCCGATATCGATAAACGCGCCAAACGCCGCCACGTTCGTGACCACGCCTTCCAGGATCATGCCCGGCGTCAGGTCGGAGAGCTTTTCGACGCCTTCGCGGAACGTGGCCGTCTTGAACTCGGGGCGCGGATCACGGCCGGGTTTTTCGAGCTCGGCCAGAATGTCACGCACAGTGGGAAGACCAAACCGGTCATCGACGAAATCCGCCGGCGACAAGCCTGACAACGCTTCGCGTTTGCCCATCACATCGGCGGCGTGTTTCTTTATTTTCGCCAGGATCCGTTCGACGACCGGATACGCTTCCGGATGTACCGACGACCGGTCGAGCGGATTGGCGCCGTTGTTGATGCGCAGGAATCCCGCAGCTTGTTCAAAGGTTTTATCGCCGAGACGGGGGACTTTCTTCAACTGATCGCGTGAAGCGAAGGGGCCGTTGGCATCGCGGAAATCGACGATATTGCGCGCCAATGTCGCGTTCAGACCGGACACGCGTGCAAGCAGCGCCACCGATGCCGTGTTCGCGTCCACGCCGACGGCATTCACGCAATCTTCGACGACGGCGTCGAGCGAGCGGGCGAGGTCGCGCTGATTCACGTCGTGCTGATACTGGCCAACGCCAATCGCCTTCGGGTCGATCTTGACGAGTTCTGCGAGCGGATCCTGCAAGCGCCGTGCGATGGAAACAGCGCCGCGCAAGGTCACATCCAGATCAGGAAATTCTTTCGATGCCAGTTCGGATGCCGAATAAATCGATGCCCCTGCTTCCGACACCACGATCTTCTGCAGCTTCAGTTCCGGGTGTTTCGCGATCAGCTCGCTTGCGAGCTTGTCCGTCTCGCGCGAAGCGGTGCCATTGCCGATACTGATCAGCTCGGCTTGCGTCTGCGCCGCGATGCGCGCGAGCTTCGCGAGCGAGCCATCCCAGTCGCGACGCGGCTCGTGAGGATAGATGACATCGGTCGCGAGCAGCTTGCCAGTGCGATCGACCACGGCGACTTTCACGCCGGTACGCATGCCCGGATCCAGTCCGATAACCGCCTTCGGACCCGCCGGCGCTGCCAGCAAAAGATCCTTCAGATTGCGCGCAAACACGCGAATCGCCTCGCCTTCGGCCTCCTCGCGCAGATTCGTCAGCAAGTCGTTTTCGATATTCGGCTGCACCTTTACACGCCAGCACCAGCGGCAGACGTCGGAGAGCCATTTATCGGCGGGACGGCCCTGATTGGCGATACCCACATGGTTCGCGATCAGCGTCTCGCCCGGATGCGGCACCTGGGCATCGAGTTCGCCGCCAAGCCCCAGCTTGACGGACAGGACGCCCGCGTTGCGGCCGCGGAACAGCGCCAGCGCACGATGCGACGGCACCGTGCGGATGGTTTCCGAGTAGTCGTAATAATCGCGGAATTTCTCGCCTTCCTCGGTTTCCTTGCCTTCGACCACGGTCGAGATCACGCTGCCTTGCTTGAACAGATATTCGCGGACCTTGCCGAGAATCTCGGCAGTTTCGCCGAACTGCTCGGAGAGAATGTCGCGGGCGCCGTCGAGCGCGGCCTTCGTGTCCGCGACGCCTTTTTCTGCGTCCACATAACGCGCGGCTTCGGTTTGCGGGTCGAGCTTCGGATCGGCGAGAAGGGCGTCCGCAAGCGGCTGCAGGCCGGCCTCGCGGGCGATCATCGCGCGGGTCCGCCGTTTCGGTTTGTACGGGAGATACAGGTCTTCGAGCACCTGCTTGCTGTCGGCGCCTTCCACGGCTGCGCGCAGTTCGGGCGTGAGCTTGCCCTGTTCGTCGATGCTCTGGACAATCGCCGCGCGCCGGTCCTCGAGCTCGCGGAGGTAGACGAGCCGCTCTTCGAGATTGCGCAATTGCGTATCGTCGAGATTGCCTGTCACTTCCTTTCGATAACGGGCGATGAACGGAACGGTGGAGCCTTCATCGAGAAGTTGCACGGTGGCGGCGACCTGGCGCGGCTGCACGCTCAACTCGGTGGCGATGCGCTGGACAATCTTGAGTGCTACGGTTTCCGTCATGGGTGTCTGCGTCTGCCTGCTGGCTCATCAGGGGCGTTTCCATGCCGCGCATTTCACTTGAATCCGCGCGAACACGTTTGCCGGGTTGGTGAAGCGGGGCATTTTGCCATAAATGCCGGAGGCCTCCGGCGCACGGTGATAGAATTTCGGCATCGTAGAAGCTGCATTTCAATACATTGTCCAACCCGCTGGCTATCACGTTGCCGACCTCCCGCCTTTCGCCCGCTTTGCCGACTGTACCAGTCGATTTGTTCGCCACGCGCCACGCCGCGCGCTCTTGCTCGCGGTGGTTTCATCCGCTTCGCGCCGCAATGGCCGTGCTGGCGTGCGCGGGTTTTGTTCAGGCAGCCATGGCGCAGACGCCCAGGCCTATCAATCCGGGCACGTCGGTCACAGAATCGCCGCTCGACGACGCCCGTGCGGCCAGCGCAAATGCCGCAAGTCCGGCGGACGCAGACACGGACGCGAACGGTTTCGGCGCGCGTCAGAAGGCGCTTGACACGCGCAGCGAGGAAAACAACTATCGGTATGCGGTCAAGCAGCACGATTGTTATAACGATTTTTTTGTCAATCATTGTCTTAATGCCGCGCGTGCAGCGAAACGCGATGTAAGCCAGGAAATCCGCAAGCAACAACTGGCGCTCGACGACGAACAACGTCTGCAACACGCGCAACAGCGGGACCAGCAAACGGCGCTCAAGCGCGCCCAGTACGAAGCAGATGCGCCGCAACGCGCAGCGACCGAAAAGGCGAGCGCGGAATCATTCGCTGAAAAGCAGCGCCAGAACGCACTGTCAGAAGCGCAGCGCACCGCAGAAGCGCCGCAACGGGCCCAGAATCAGGCGGCGTACGACCGCAAGCAGGCGGATTACCAGAAGAAGCTCGACGACGCCGCCGCGCGTGGCGCGCAGGACGCGCGGGACCGCGACGCGAAGGCTGAGCGTTACGAGGCGAAGCAGCGCGACGCCGCCGAGCACCAGGCGGAAGTGCAGGCACGGCAGAAGGAAGCGGCTGTGAAACAGCAGCAGCGCGCGCAACAGGAAGCCGCCGATCGCGCGCATCAGGAGCAGCTCAAGCAACAACAGCAGCAACAATCGAAGTAAGCTGAAGAAGGTCTGGATGTGGACAGCAACCTCGGGCGATGCCGCCGGCGTGTTTCCGGCGTCCGCCGTGACGAGAGGAGCCGAACATGCACGCATATCCTGCAGCAGCAGTCGACACGGGCACGATCCGCGAGCGTATCGGGCAGTTGCAGGCGGAGCATCATGGCCTGGACAGCCTGATCGACAAGATGGCCGACGTGCCGGGCATCAATGAGCTGGAAATCAGGCGCCTGAAAAAGCGCAAGCTCAAGGTCAAGGACACGATCATCCTGCTGCAGTTACAGTTGGAACCGGACGCGCGCTGAACGGCGTCGCGCTGAACGGCGTCGCGCTGAGCGGCGTCGCGCTGAATAGCGTCGCGCGATTCAGCGGCGCGTGCATCGAACAGTTTTGCCTTACGCGCGGCAAAAAAGCCCAAGCTACAAGCAGGAACCTTCCCCTTGAATTCGCCCGACAACGCCCTCACAGACAACGCGGAATCCGTGCTGAAGCCGGCCGCGAAAGCGGGTGGCGCCGACACATCGCTTTCGCTGACACTTGCACCGAAGCGCCGCACCGAACTCGACGCGATTTTTGCCGCCGAGGGCCTGCTGGCGCGTCAAATCGATGGTTATCGCTCGCGTGCCTCGCAAATCGACATGGCGCGCGCAGTCGCGGCCGCGATGGAAGCGTCCGGCCGCGCCATGCCCGAGCCCGCCATGTTCGACGCGCAACGCCGTCCGGCGCGCAAGCTCGGGCCATCGGATGCGCCGGTCGTGGTCGAGGAAAACGGCGAGGAGGTCGGCCTGGCCACCGCAACCACGGGCGTCGACGGCGGTGAGAACACGTTGATCGTGGAAGCGGGCACGGGCACGGGCAAGACCTTCGCGTATCTCGTGCCGGCCATGCTGTGGGGCGGCAAGGTGATCGTATCGACGGGCACCAAGCACTTGCAGGACCAGCTTTTCCAGCGCGACATCCCGACCGTGCGCGACGCGCTCGCGGTGCCGGTTTCCGTCGCGATGCTCAAGGGCCGCGCGAATTACCTGTGCCATTACTACCTGCAGCGCACCGCCGATAACGGCCGTTTGCCCACGCGCCAGGACACCGCGCATCTGCAGGAAATCATCCGCTTCGCGAAACTGACGCACACCGGCGACAAGGCCGAACTCGCGAGCGTGCCCGAGAACTCGCCGGTCTGGCCGATGGTCACGTCCACGCGCGACAACTGCCTGGGCCAGGAATGCCCGCAGTACAAGGAATGCTTCGTGATGCAGGCGCGGCGCGAGGCGCAGCAGGCGGATATCGTGGTAGTGAATCACCACCTGTTTTTCGCCGATGTCATGCTCCGCGACACCGGCATGGCCGAGTTGCTGCCGACCGCCAACACCATCATCTTCGACGAAGCCCATCAGCTTCCCGAGACGGCGACGCTGTTCTTCGGCGAGACCGTATCGACCACGCAGTTCCTGGAACTCGCTCGCGATGCCGTTGCGGAAGGCCTGAGCCACGCGCGTGACTTCTCCGACTGGACCAAGCTCGGCGCCGCGCTCGAACGTGCGGCGCGGGACGTCCGGCTCGCATTCAGGGAAGATTCGGTGCGCATGTCGCTCGGCCAGCTCGCCGACGATCATCCTTTATTCGATGCCCTCGACACACTTGAGGAACACCTCGATGCGCTCACGGCCGCTTTGAACGCTCACGCCGAACGCGCGGAATCGCTGGGCGCGCTGCAGCGCCGGGCACGGGAATTACAAGGTTTGCTGGGGGGCTGGACCGCACCGCCAACGTCCGTGGAAAAGGCCGTCGCGCAAGAGAAGGAAACCGCCGCCAAAGCCGATCCGAACGAGATGGTCCGATGGATCGAAGTGTTCTCGCACACGGTCCAGTTGCACGAAACGCCGCTGTCCGTCGCGCCGATCTTTTCGAAGCAGCGCGCGGGCGTTCCGCGTGCGTGGATCTTCACGTCGGCAACCTTGTCGGTGCGCGGCGACTTCACCCATTACGCCGCGCAGATGGGCCTGAACGCGCGACGCTCCATGACGCTGCCCAGTCCCTTCGACTACCCCGAGCAGGGCTTGCTGTACGTGCCGCGCAACTTGCCGCAACCATCGTCGCCGAATTTCACCGACGCCGTGTTCGATGCTGCGTTGCCTGTCATCGAAGCATCGAAGGGGGGCGTGTTTTTCTTGTGCACGACCTTGCGCGCCGTCGATCGCATTGCCAACCGCCTGCGCGACACCATCGAGCGGCGCGGCTGGGATTATCCGTTGCTGGTTCAGGGCGACGCGAGCCGCACTGAATTGCTCGATCGTTTCCGTTCTTATGGCAACGCGATCCTCGTTGGCAGCCAGAGTTTCTGGGAAGGCGTGGATGTGCGCGGTGATGCGTTGTCGCTGGTTGTCATCGACAAGCTACCTTTTGCGCCGCCCGATGATCCCGTGTTGTCGGCGAGACTCGATGCGCTGACGAAGAAGGGCTTGAGCCCTTTCGCTGTGCACCAGTTGCCGCAGGCAGTGATCACGCTCAAGCAGGGCGCGGGGCGTCTGATTCGCGCAGAAACGGATCGCGGTGTGCTGATGATCTGCGACACCCGTCTCGTCGATAAACCCTACGGCCGGCGCATCTGGCAGAGCCTTCCGCCGTTCAAGCGCACGCGTGAAATAGAGGTGGTGCGCGCGTTCTTCACCGATCCTGAAACGGCGGTGACCGAAGCGGAAGAGTAAGTAACACGCATTTCTTTCAACTGAACACATAAATAAAAAACCCGGCCTTAAAGCCGGGTTTTTTGTTGGTACGGTCAGCGAATCAAACTGCTTACCAGATCTGCCACCACGATTTGTTGTCCTTGCCCGGCCGCGACCTGCCGGTGACATACGGGCTGTCGGGGAACGTAGCGGCCAGCACGCGCTTCGTGTCGCCTTCCAGTTGCGGCTGATCAAGCTTGCCGTACGACAGCATCATGATATGCAGTGCATCTTCCGTTGCCGGCGCGTTCTTGTACTCGCGAATGGCGAGTTGCGCGCGGTTGATTGCGGCCACATAAGCACCACGGCGATAGTAATAATCCGCGGCATGAACCTCATGCGAAGCCAGTGCGTTCACGATATAGCGCATGCGCTGGGCTGCATCCGGCGCATACTTGCTTTGCGGGTAACGGTCGACAACGATCTTGAACGCATCGTAGGATTCGCGCAGCGACTTCGGATCGCGCTCGCTCATGTCCTGGCCGGAGAAGCGGCCGAACAGACCGAGGTCGTCGTTGAAATGGATCATGCCCTTCAGGTAATACGCGTAGGCGATGTCCGGGTGATCCGGATGCAGCTTGATGAACCGGTCGATGGCAGCATCAGCCGAGTCGGTTTCGCCGTCCTTCCAGTTGCAGTAAGCCACGTTGATCTGCGCCTGTTGCGCAAAATGTCCGAACGGGTCACGGCCTTCGAGGTTCTCGAAATACTTTGCGCATTTGCCAAAGTCGCCGCCGGTCAGCGCATCCTGCGCCTCCGAGTATAATTTCCCGTTATTCCACGTGGCCGTTTCGTCGGTTTTCTCGGGCAGGCCATGGCAGCCTGCGACAATGACGGCACCCGCAGCCAGCGCAGCAACCCTGACAGACGAATTCGACGATAGCCTGATCAACTGGCGCACAGGGTTCAAAACGGTTTTCAAAGCTTGATTCACGGCTCGCATCAGTGCTTGCATTTTCTAGCTCATGCCTTTCTGGCTAATTCCCAGCTTTCAGTCTAAATGACCCGCTCAAGTACAAGTCGTACCAAAGATCGCAGCAAAGATTATAGCCCAAGCGCATCGGCCGACGACGCACGTCCGGACGATTTGACCGCATCCGCGGCGGCATCCGGTTCTGCAACCGAAACGCATGGTGCGCCTGTATCCACCAACCTTCACGCGCGCCGCGCCGATGCCGAAACGCCGCGCACGATTGCCGTGCCCGACGAGTACGCCGGCGAGCGGCTCGACAAGGTCATGGCGCGGCTGTTCCCGGAATTCTCGCGCAGCCGCTTGCAGACATGGATCGATGCACAGCGCGTGCAGGTCGACGGCGCGCCTGCAAAGATCCGGCAACCGGTGCCGCTGGGCGCGACGATCACGCTGATTCCCGACCTGTTGCCCGAGCAGCTTGCGTTCACGCCCGAGCCGGTGCCGCTCGACATCGTTTATGAAGACGATGCACTCGTGGTCATCAACAAACCCGCCGGCATGGTCGTGCATCCGGCAGCCGGGAACTGGAGCGGCACGCTGCTCAACGGCCTGCTTTACAGATACGGCGATGCCGCAGCCGGCCTGCCGCGCGCGGGTATCGTGCATCGGCTGGACAAGGAGACGTCGGGGCTCATGGTCGTTGCGCGCACGCTCGAGGCGCAGACCATCCTCACGCGCCAGTTGCAGGCGCGCACGGTGAAGCGCCGCTACGTCGCGCTGGTGTGGGGCACGATGCCGGACGAAGGCACGATCGATGCCCCCATCGGCCGCGATCCCCGCGACCGCACGCGCATGGCCGTGGTGGAGAGCGCATCGGGGAAGTACGCGCGCACGCATTACCGCACCATCGACCGGGCGATGTGGAACCAGCAGCCCGTCTCGGCCGTGCATTGCGATCTCGATACCGGCCGCACACACCAGATTCGCGTGCATTGCGCGCATATCCGCCATCCGTTGCTCGGCGACCCGATTTATGGCCACGCGCGCGGCAAGCGCTCGGTGCAGCCTTTGCCCGATGGCTTCAACCGGCAGGCGCTGCATGCCTGGCGTCTCGGCCTGATTCACCCGACCACGGGCCGCGAGATAAGCTGGCGCGCGGACGTTCCGGAGGACATCGAGGCGCTGGCGGCGGAACTTGGACTCG
>NZ_CAXTGZ010000022.1:0-23383 GCF_964243625.1 uncultured Caballeronia sp. | reverse complement strand
GCAGTCAATTAAGTCTTTCTGCCGCGCCTGCTCTGGCGCGGCCTCTGAATCCACCCCCAATTTTTCATGTCAACTGGTCCGGGCATTCGTCTGGCCTATCGGATAGATTAAGTTAATTGAATTATAAAAATAGATAGCCTTTGTTATGCTTCTTCCCATGGGTCGGCACCGATCCAGCAAAACAAAGCCAGAGGAAGCCATGACGATGATCGCCCGCCGCGCCACGCAACTTACCGCGAGTTATCGCGAAGCACGCAGCGTCGTGGTCGACGTGCTGGCCAGTTTCGCCGGCACGTGCTGAACAAACCCCGCAAGAACGCAATTCCCCGAATACTTCAGGAGCACTCGATGACCAATCGCACCCTTACCACCGCAGCAGGCGCGCCAGTCGGCGACAACCAGAACTCCGTGACCGCCGGCCCGCGCGGCCCGATTGCGCTGCAGGATTTCTGGCTGATCGAAAAGCTCGCGCACTTCGACCGCGAAGTGATTCCGGAGCGCCGCGTGCATGCCAAGGGATCGGGCGCGTTCGGCACGTTGACCGTCACGCACGACATCTCGCGCTTCACGAAAGCCAAGGTGTTCGCGGAAGTCGGCAAGCAGACGCCGATGTTCATGCGCTTCTCGACGGTTGCCGGCGAGCGCGGCGCAGCCGACGCCGAGCGCGATGTGCGCGGATTCTCGATCAAGTTCTACACGGAAGAAGGCAACTGGGACGTAGTCGGCAACAACACGCCGGTGTTTTTCATCCGTGATCCGCTGAAGTTTCCCGACTTCATCCACACGCAAAAGCGCGATCCGTACACCAACATGCGCAGCAACGTGGCGGCGTGGGACTTCTGGTCGCGGCATCCGGAGTCGTTGCATCAGGTCACCATCCTGATGAGCGACCGTGGAATTCCGAAAAGCTACAGGCAGATGCATGGTTTCGGGTCGCACACGTATTCGTTCATCAACGCGAACAACGAACGGTTCTATGTGAAGTTCCACTTCAAGTCGCAGCAGCCGCTCGAGAATTTCACCGACGCCGAAGCGTCGGCCGTAGTGGGCAGTGATCGTGAAAGCGCGCAACGCGATCTGGTGGACAACATCGATCGCGGCAATTTCCCGAAGTGGAATTTCCGCATCCAGGTGATGACGGAGGCAGAAGCGGCGACGTATCGCATGAATCCTTTCGATATCACCAAGGTATGGCCACACAAGGATTTCCCGCTGATCGACGTGGGCACGCTCGAGTTGAATCGCAACGCCGGCAACTATTTCGCGGACGTGGAGCAAGCCGCTTTCACGCCGGCGAACGTGGTGCCGGGCATCGGCTTCTCGCCGGACCGCTTGCTGCAAGGCCGTTTGTTCTCGTATGGCGATGCGCACCGGTATCGTCTGGGCATCAATCACCATCAGATTCCGGTGAATGCGCCGAAGGCTGCCGTGCAGAACTCGTTTCATCGCGATGGCGGCATGCGTGTCGATGGCAACAGCGGCGGCCGCGTGAACTACGAGCCGAATCGCTTCGGCGACTTCTCGCAGGACGCGAGCGTGAATGAGCCGGCATTGGCCGCGGGTGCGGTGGAGCGCTACGACCATCGTGAAGACACGGACTACTACAGCCAGCCGGGCGACCTGTTCCGCCTCTTCGACGACGCGCAAAAGCAGCGCTTCTTCGGCAACATCGCGCGGCATATCCATGGCGTGCCGAACGAGATCGTCAAGGTTCAGATAGAGCACTTCCGGCGCGCCGACCCCGCGTATGCGGCGGGTGTGGTGAAAGCGCTGGCGGCATTGGGCCAGGCAGTCGAGACCGCCGACGCAGAGCTTGAAGCAGCAATGAAGTAAGCAGACCGGGGCGCTTGAGAAAAAGCGTCCCATCGATTGAAAACGCAGGACTCAAGGAGAAACGGCGATGACACAAGCGATCATGAATATCGAGCGGGCGGTAAGCGGCTTTGAGGCCAAAAGCCTGAACGCGTCGCGCGGCGTGCGGCTCGCGATCGGTTTTGGCATCGTCGCGGCGAGTTACGCGGCGGTGGTTATCGAAGGATTGCGTGGTGCGGGGCTGGTCTGACGGACTTGTGCGATCCCATCGATGCGCGTCGTATCGACGCGCCCGATAACCCTCCGGACCCGCGCTGCACGGCGGGTCCGGCTGCGTTTCTAAGATAAACTCACGAACGCCCGGCGGAACCCGATCCACGATCTGGATCAGTCATTCGCCCGCATTGTTCGTATCACTCTCACGGAGTCACCATGGCGAAGAAAATCGCATCACCGGCTGTGAATATCGGTATCAGCGACAAAGACCGCAAGAAGATTGCCGATGGCTTGTCGCATCTCCTGGCCGATACCTACACGCTGTATCTGAAGACACACAATTTTCACTGGAACGTCACGGGGCCGATGTTCAACACGCTCCACCTGATGTTCGAAGGTCAATACACTGAATTGGCGCTGGCGGTGGATGCCATCGCCGAACGTATCCGCGCGCTGGGCGTGTATGCGCCGGGCAGCTATCGCGAGTTCGCGAAGCTCTCGTCCATTCCGGAAGCGGATGGCATTCCGGCCGCCGCGGAGATGATCCGTCAACTGGTGGAAGGGCAGGAAGCCGTGGTGCGCACCGCGCGCGCAATCTTCCCGCTAACCGATAACGCCAACGACGAACCGACGGCCGATCTGTTGACGCAGCGCATGCAGATTCACGAAAAGACGGCGTGGATGTTGCGCGCGATGTTGGCGGAGTAAGAAGCCGGCTGAGTATCAGTTAGATTGAGTCAGATTGCGATAAAGGCCCCGCGCTCGTCCGAACGCGGGGCCTTATGCTGTGCGCGCCGCTCTAAACCGCGCTGCCTTAAAATACCGTCACTGTCATTCGGTGCAACCTGCCATGCTCGCTCGCCTTCCGCTTTATCTCCGCCTCGTCCGCATGGATAAACCCATCGGCAGCCTGCTTTTGCTGTGGCCGACGCTCAATGCGTTATGGATTGCATCGGATGGGCACCCATCGCCCATGCTTCTGCTGATCTTCGTGCTCGGCACGCTGCTCATGCGCTCGGCGGGTTGCGCGATAAACGACTACGCCGATCGCGATTTCGACAAACACGTGAAGCGCACCGAAAACCGGCCGATCACGTCCGGCAAGATTGCCGCGTGGGAAGCGGTGGCGCTGGCGGCGGTTTTATCGGCGATTGCGTTCTTGCTGATCCTGCCGCTCAACACGCTGACAAAAGAGCTCTCGGTGTTCGCGCTTTTTGTCGCGGGAAGTTATCCGTTCACCAAGCGGTTCTTCGCCATTCCGCAGGCGTATCTGGGCATTGCATTCGGATTCGGCATTCCTATGGCGTTCGCCGCCATTCAGGATCACGTGCCGCCGCTCGCGTGGATCATGCTGGCCGCGAACGTCTTCTGGTCGGTCGCCTACGACACCGAATACGCGATGGTCGATCGCGACGACGACATCAAGATCGGCATCAGGACGTCGGCCCTGACGTTCGGCCGCTTCGATGTCCTCGCGATCATGCTTTGTTATGGCGTGACGCTTGGGATCTACGCGTGGATTGGCATGACGCTGGCGTTCGGCTGGTTGTACTGGATCGGCTGGGCGGCGGCGGTGGCGTGCGCGATCTATCACTACACGCTGATCAGGAACCGCGAGCGCATGTCGTGCTTCGCCGCGTTCAAACATAACAACTGGCTGGGCGGCGTCTTGTTCGCGGGCATTGCGGCGCATTACGCGTTTTTTCGCTAGGCCAGTGATCAGTTGGCGGCTTGAACACTGCTGCGGGCTTTGACCCGCAGCGGCGTTTTCTCAGGCCTTGCCCAGTTCCTCGCCCATCTCTTTTGCCCGCGCATCCGCGGCCAGTGCGCCGCGTACGATTGCATCCTTCACGCCCTGTGCTTCGAAGGAAGCCAGCGCCGCAGCCGTCGTTCCGCCCTTCGATGTGACCCGTTCCCGCAACACACTCGCCGGCTCTCCCGATTGCGCAGCCAGTTGCGCCGCGCCGGTGAACGTCGCCACGGCGAGCGCGCGCCCTTGTTCTTCATCCATGCCGAGCTGACGCGCGGCTTCCTGCATTGCTTCGATGAAATAGAACACGTACGCCGGACCGCTGCCCGAAATGGCGGTGACGGCGTCGATCTTCGCTTCGTCGTCGAACCAGACGGTGTCGCCTACCGCTTCCAGCACCTTCGACGCCAGCGCCTTCGCTGAATCGTCCACGCCGGGCAACGCGGCCAGACCCGTCACGCCCATGCCGATCAACGCGGGCGTGTTTGGCATCGTGCGCACGATTTGCGTGTAGCCGCCAAGCCAGCGCGACAGGTCGGCCGCGCGAATGCCGGCCGCAATGCTGATCACCAGTTGCTTCGACAACACCGGCTGCAGCGCCGCTGCCACGTCCTTCAAGACCTGCGGTTTGACGGCAAGCAGAATGGCGTCGTATTCGCTCAGCTTCGAGTCGATCGATGCGCCTGTCGCCGCGCCGAATTCCTTCTCGACGCGTCCACGCGCTTCCTCGCCCGGATCGACGACATAAAGATCCGCCGCCGCCACGCCACGCTTGATCAAGCCGCCGATAAGCGCCGACGCCATGTTGCCGCCACCAATAAACGCAATTTTCATAGTGAGTTCAGATCGAAAGTCAGTTGGAGTAATCGCGTGCGCCGAAGATTGCCGTGCCGATGCGAACCATCGTCGCGCCTTCCAGGATCGCGGCTTCGATATCCGCCGACATGCCCATGGAAAGCGTATCCAGTTCAAGGCCATCCGCGCGCAAGGTGTCCATGAGTTCGCGCAGACGCTTGTGCGGTGCGCGTTGTTCGTCGAGTGTGGCGGCTGGTTCGGGAATCGACATCAAGCCGCGCAGCTTGAGATTGGGCAAGGCTGTGATCGCGTGCGCAATCGCCAGCGCTTCTTCAGGTGTCACGCCGCTTTTCGATTCCTCGCCGCTGACATTCACTTGCAGGCAGACGTTGAGCGGCGCCATGCCGTCCGTGCGTTGAGCCGATAGCCGCTCGGCAATCTTCAGCCGGTCGACGGAATGCACCCAGTCGAAATTCTCGGCGACGACCTTGGTCTTGTTCGACTGCAATGGTCCAATGAAATGCCACTGGATCTGGCTGCGCAAGTCGGCAAGTTCGGCGATCTTCGCGACCGATTCCTGCACGTAGTTCTCGCCGAACGCGCGTTGTCCCGCGTCGAATGCGGCGCGGACATCGCCGGCAGGGAAAGTCTTCGATACCGCCAGCAACGCGACCGATGCCGGTTCGCGCGACGCTTCGGCCGCCGCTTTCGCGATGCGTTGACGGACTTCGTCGAGATGAAGGGCTATGTGAGAGGACATGGAAACGGACGCCGCAAGAAAAGCAGAGCTCCGATTATACGGACGTGAGGCGGCTGCACGCCTCGCGCCGGCTGCCGTCAGCCATACAGCAGATGTTCCACGAGCTGGATCCAGTGCACGACAGGTGTCGATGTGCCGCTTTGCAAATGCGCGATACACCCCACATTCGCGGACACGATCATCTGCGGTTCCAGCTTCTCGAGCTTGTCGATTTTCTGATCGCGCAACGTGTACGAGAGTTTCGGCTGCAGCACCGAGTAGGTCCCAGCCGAGCCGCAGCACAAGTGGTTATCGGCGGGAAGGTGAACTTCCATGCCGAGCGCCGTCAGCAGGTTTTCAACGCGGCCTCGGATCTGCTGGCCGTGCTGCAGCGTGCACGGCGGGTGAAACGCGACGGTATGGACGGCGCGCCGCCTCACCATCGCGGTCAGCTCTTCTTCGTACTGCGGCAGGATTTCAGCGAGATCGCGCGTCATGTCCACGATCCGCGCGGCCCTCTCCGCGTAAGCCGGATCGTTGCGCAGCAAATGCCCGTACTCCTTGACCGTCGCGCCGCAACCGGATGCGTTCATCACGATCGCCTCCACGCCGCTTTCAACATAAGGCCACCACGCGTCGATGTTGTTGCGGATATCGTCGAGGGCGTCGTCGTTGTAGCCCAGATGCAGGCGGATCGCGCCACAACAGCCCGCGTCCGGCGCGGTCAGCATCTGGATGCCCAGTGCATCGAAGACGCGCGCCGTTGCCGTGTTCACGTTGGGCATCATTGCCGGCTGGACGCAACCGGCGAGCATCAGCATCTTGCGTTCGTGGATGTTGGTCGGCGCTGCGAGCGGCCGTTGCGCCACGGGAATCTTGGCGCGCAAGGTCTTTGGCAGGAGCGGCCGGAACTGCTGGCCGAGCTTCATCGCGGGCGTGAACAGCTTGCTGTTCGGCAGGAAGTTTGCGAGCAACTTGCGCTGCACGCGCTGGCCGATCGGCCGCTCGACCTTCTCCTCCACGATCTTCCTGCCGATTTCCACCAGCCTTCCATATTGCACACCTGAGGGGCACGTGGTTTCGCAATTGCGGCACGTGAGGCAACGGTCCAGGTGCAGTTGCGTGCTGCGCGTGACAGGCGCGCCTTCCATCATCTGCTTCATCAGATAGATGCGGCCGCGCGGACCATCGAGTTCATCGCCGAGAATCTGGTAGGTCGGGCACGTCGCCGTGCAGAATCCGCAATGCACGCACTTGCGCAGGATGGCTTCGGCTTCGTCGCCGTCGGCCGTGTTGCGCATGAAATCGGCGAGGTTGGTTTGCATTGCGTGGGTCGGTCAGCTTAAAAGTCAGGGTAGAGACGGCCGCGATTGAAGATGCGCGCGGGATCGAACGCAGATTTCAGGCCACGATGGATTTTCATCATCGGCGCGGGCAGGGGGGTGAAGACGCCGGCATTGCGGTCGTACGATGAACCCGAGCGGAAGATGGTCGCGTGTCCGCCGGCCTGCTTCGCGCTGATGCGCACGGTCTGCGCGTCGGCGTCGGTGATCCACCAGCGTTGCGCGCCGCCCCATTCCATCAGGTGCGGACCCGGGAGATGCATGGGCTCGGCAATCGATGGCAACGACAACCGCCACAACGCCGATTTCGGCGGCAGCACGGCAAAAAACGGATCGGACTGTTCGCGCAGGCCGCACCAGAAACGATCGGCTTCTACTGCGTCGACCACTTCGCCCCCGAGCGCCGTGCGCGCCGATTTCACAGCGGCTTCCGCGCCGCCGAGCCGCAACGCGAGCGTGTGGTCGCGCCACGCGCTGCCGGTGATCGGCAACGGATGGCCGCCCCATTCGTTGAGCTTGCGCACGGCATCGGTATCGTTCATCTCGAACTTGAGCGTGATTTCGGCGACCGGTTTCGGCAACACTTTCACCGATACCTGCAGAATCATCCCGAGCGTTCCAAGCGATCCGGCGAGCAGGCGCGAGACGTCGTAACCCGCAACGTTCTTCACCACCTGGCCGCCGAAATGCAGCACGTGGCCCTGGCCGTTCATCACCACGGCGCCCAATACGAAATCGCGCGGCGCGCCGGCCGCGGCGCGCCGCGGGCCGGCGAGTCCTGCAGCAATGCAGCCGCCGATGGTTGCATCGTGGCCAAAGTGCGGCGGCTCGAACGGCAGCATCTGGTTGCATTCGTCGAGGCGCGCTTCGATCTCGCGCAGTGGTGTGCCAGCCTTCGCGGTGATCACGAGTTCGGCCGGGTCATGTTCGATGATTCCGCTGTGCGCGCGTGTATCGATGATTTCGCCTTGCAGCGTCTGGCCGTACCAGTCCTTCGTACCGCCGCCGCGAATCCGCAAAGGCGTGTTGCTCGCTGTCGCGGCGCGCACGCGCTCGGACCAGCTCGCGACAATGTCTTCCTCGTTCATGGTGTCCTGCGTGTTGATGCTGGCCGTCTGCTGGCCAAATGGCTAGTTTTTGATGCTCCAGACCAGTGTATCGGCGCGTGCTGGTAAGGCCACTCGTATAAACGTGGATATGTTTCCTGCATCTGAACGGCCGCTGATGCCGAAGCGGCCGTTTAGTTGCCACGTCTGAACACGATGCCTAAAAGCGCGGGATTTCCGGATGCGGGAGCAAACCGCCGCGGATGTGCATCTTTCCGTACTCGGCGCAGCGCGCGCGCGTGGGAATGCCTTTGTCCGGATTGAGCAGGCCGGGGGGATCGAAGGCGCGCTTGATCGCGTGGAAAGTGTCGCGTTCCTCCGGCGAAAACTGCACGCACATGGAATTGATCTTTTCGATCCCCACGCCATGCTCGCCCGTCACCGTCCCGCCGAGTTCCACGCAGGCTTCCAGGATGTCCGAGCCGAACGCTTCAGCGCGATGCCATTCGTCGAGATCGTTGCCATTGAAGAGAATGAGCGGATGCATGTTGCCGTCACCCGCATGGAACACGTTCATGCAGCGCAGCGCGTACTTGACTTCCATCTCTTCGATACGCGCAAGCAACGGCCCGATCTGGCGGCGCGGCACGGTGCCGTCCATGCAGTAATAATCCGGCGAGATCCGCCCGGCCGCCGGAAACGCGTTCTTGCGTCCCGACCAGAATTTCAGCCGTTCGGCTTCGGAACGCGAAATCTGGATGCGGTTTGCGCCGAACTCGCGCAACACGGCTGTCATGCGAACGATTTCTTCGGACACTTCGTCTTGCGTGCCATCGGATTCGCACAGCAGGATCGCCTTGGCTTCAAGGTCGTAGCCGGCCTTCACGAATTCCTCGACGGCGCGCGTCGCGGGTTTGTCCATCATTTCGAGGCCGGCCGGAATGATCCCCGCTGCAATGATCGCCGCGACCGCGTTGCCGCCTTTCACCACGTCGTCGAAACTCGCCATGATGACTTGCGCCGTTTGCGGCTTCGGAATCAGCTTGACGGTGATTTCGGTGACGATTGCGAACATGCCTTCGCTGCCAATCAACACCGCAAGCAGATCGAGCCCGGGCGCGTCCAGCCCGAGTGAACCGAATTCGAGAATGTCGCCTTCCATCGATACAGCCCGCACCCGCATCACGTTGTGACACGTCAGGCCGTATTTCAGGCAATGAACGCCGCCGGAATTTTCGCTGACGTTGCCGCCGATCGTGCACGCAATCTGCGATGAAGGATCGGGCGCGTAATAAAGCCCATACTGTGCGGCGGCTTCGGAAATGGCGAGATTGCGCACGCCCGGCTGGACGGTCGCGGTGCGCGCATACGGATCGACTTCCATGATCTTGCGAAAGCGCGCAAGAGACACCACGATGCCATGCCGTATCGGCATTGCGCCGCCAGACAAGCCCGTACCGGCGCCCCGCGGGACGATGGGCACGTCGAGCCGCGCGCAAATCTGCACGACGCGCTGAACCTGCGCCTCGGTTTCCGGCAATGCAACGGCAAGCGGCAAGCGTCTGTAAGCGGCCAGTCCGTCGCATTCGTACGCGGCCGTGTCCTCCTCGCGATACAACAAGCAATGCGTCGGCAGTACAGCCATCAATGCCTGGACCACTTCGCGCTGGCGTTGCGCGAGAATTTCCGGCGAAAGCTCGGCGGGTGCGTTCATGTCTCCTCCCGGCGGTTTGTGCGCTGGAGCATTTCCAACAGCAGATCGCCTGATCTTGCACCTGGGCGTCCCCGCCGTCGATTGGGCTAATTACGGGGACGGAGCGCGTTTTCCCTGAGACGCTGAGTTATCAGGCGTCGTACGTAAAGATCTTGCCTGGATTCATCAGGTTGTTCGGGTCGAGCGCGTGTTTGATCGAGCGCATCACGCTGATTGCGTCTTCGCCATGTTCTTCGATCATGAACTGCATCTTGTGCAGGCCGACGCCATGCTCGCCGGTACACGTTCCGCCCATGCGCAGCGCGCGCTGCACGATCCGGTGATTGATGCGTTCGGCTTCTTCGAGTTCTTCTGGCTTCGCGGGATCGAGCAGCATGGCGACGTGGAAATTACCATCGCCGACGTGGCCAACGATCGGGCAAGGCAGCGTGCTCGCCTTCAGATCCTGTTCCGTCTCCATCACGCATTCGGCCAGGCGCGAGATCGGCACGCATACATCCGTGGTCACTGCGCGGCAACCGGGTTTCAATTGCAGCATCGCGAAATAGGCGTTGTGGCGCGCGTTCCACAGGCGGCTGCGATCTTCCGGGCGCGTCGCCCACTCGAAATCCGTGCCGTGATTTTCGGCAATGATTGCCTGCACCGTTTCCGCTTGCTCCTTCACGCTGCTTTCCGTGCCATGGAATTCAAAGAAGAGCATTGGCGATTCGCGGAAAGTCATGTTCGAGTGGCGGTTGATCGAACGCACGGCGAGCGAATCCAGGAATTCGACGCGGGCGACCGGCACGCCCATCTGAATTGTTTCGATGGTCGCGCGCACGGCGTCGCCCATCGACGGAAATGCGCATACCGCCGCCGATACCGCTTCCGGCTGCGGATAAAGCCGCACGGTGATCTCGACGATCACGCCAAGCGTGCCTTCCGAGCCGACGAACAAGCGCGTCAAGTCATATCCCGCTGATGATTTGCGCGCACGCGTGCCGGTCTTGATGACGCGGCCGTCGGCGAGTACGACGGTCAGGCCGAGCACGTTCTCGCGCATGGTCCCGTAACGCACGGCATTCGTGCCCGAGGCGCGCGTGGCGGACATCCCGCCAATGCTTGCGTCTGCGCCCGGGTCGATCGGGAAGAACAGGCCCGTATCCTTCAATGCTTCGTTCAACTGTTTGCGCGAAATCCCGGGCTGGACCGTGACGGTCAGGTCTTCGGCGTCTATCGACAAGACGCGGTTCAGGCCGGACATGTCGATGGACACGCCACCCTGCACCGCCAGCAAATGACCTTCAAGCGACGAACCATTGCCGTACGGAATCACCGGCACATTGTGTTCGGCGCACAGCTTCACTACCGTCTGGACTTCTTCCGTGCTCGTCACGAACACGACGGCATCGGGCAATTGCGGGTCGAACGGGGATTCGTCGCGTCCGTGGTGCTCGCGCACGGCGGCCGTGGTCGAAATGCGATCACCAAAAGCAGTTTTCAGCGCATCGAGCAGGGTGGCAGGAAAGGTGCGGCGAACGGCGATTGGAGGGACGGGATGATTCACGGCATGTCTCCGGACATCGATGTGACGGACGTTGGGATGCACGAAATCCGGTAATGGCGTGAGGGATTCGTGCGTTTTATGCGTCCATTTTACGCCGATACCCCGAGTCCAGCCGATGCCCGGTCGATGCCTATAATGAGCATGGACGCAGACTTTCGTTCGCGTCGACCTGGGAGACTACATGGGCAATCGCCTGAGCAAGATAGCGACACGCACCGGCGACGACGGCTCGACCGGCCTCGGCGACGGCAGCCGCGTGCAGAAAGACGACGCGCGGATCGCGGCCATTGGAGACGTCGATGAACTGAATTCGCAGATTGGCGTGCTGTTGTGCGAAAAACTCCCCGACGATGTCCGCGCGGCGCTGGTCGCGATCCAGCACGATCTCTTCGACCTCGGCGGCGAGCTATGCATTCCCGGCCATTCGATGATCGAAGAGGCGCATCTTGCGCGTATCGATGATTGGATCAACGAGTACAACGCCAACCTGCCGCCGCTGAAGGAATTCATCCTGCCGGGTGGATCGCGGGCGGCAGCGCTTGCTCACGTTAGCCGGACGGTTTGCCGTCGCGCGGAACGCTCGATCGTCGCGCTTGGCCGTGTCGACAAGATCAACGCCGAGCCGCGAAAATACGTGAACCGGCTTTCTGATTTGCTGTTTGTCCTGTCGCGCGTGCTGAACCGCGTAGATGGCGGGTCGGACGTGTTGTGGAATCACGAACGCAAGCTGTGAAGTAAAAAGGCTGCGAATCCGTCTTCGCAGCCTTTTCATCTTCAGTTGCCGTTACCACGCGCCACACGGCGCTGCTTCACGGCGGCGGCCAGCCCTTCCAGCACGCCCAGACTGTCTTCCCAGCTAATGCATGCATCGGTCACGCTTTGACCATAGACCAGCTCGCAGCCTTCCTTCAGATCCTGGCGTCCTGCAACCACATTCGATTCCACCATCACGCCGACGATCCGCTCGTCGCCACCGGCAATCTGCTTGCCGATATCGGCGCAAACCGGGATCTGGTTCTCGTGCTTCTTCGAGCTATTGGCGTGGCTCGCATCGATCATCAAGCGTGCAGCCAACCCTGCCTTGCCGATGTCGCTGCACGCGGCGTCGACGCTTTGCGCATCGTAGTTCGGCGCCTTGCCGCCGCGCAGGATGATGTGGCAATCCTCGTTGCCGGCCGTCGACACGATCGCCGAATGCCCGCCCTTCGTCACCGACAGGAAATGGTGCGGCTGCGACGCGGCCTTGATCGCATCCACGGCAATCTTCACATTGCCGTCCGTCCCGTTCTTGAAGCCGACCGGGCACGACAATCCCGAAGCCAGTTCACGATGCACCTGAGATTCCGTCGTCCGCGCACCGATCGCGCCCCACGAAATCAGATCCGCGATGTACTGCGGGCTGATCATGTCGAGGTACTCGGTGCCGGCCGGCAACCCTAGTTCGTTGATGTGCAACAGCAGTTCGCGGGCGGTGCGCAGACCGTCATTGATCTTGAAGCTGTTGTCCATGTACGGGTCGTTGATCAGGCCCTTCCAGCCCACCGTGGTACGCGGCTTTTCGAAGTACACCCGCATCACGATTTCCAGCTCGCCCGCGAAACGCTTGCGCTGCTCGACCAGACGGCCGGCGTATTCCATCGCTGCCTTGGTGTCGTGAATCGAGCACGGTCCGATGATCACGATCAGCCGGTCTTCCATGCCGTGCAGGATGCGATGCATCGACTGGCGCGAGTTGTAGATGAGGTTCGAAACCGGCTCGGCGCACGCGAACTCGCGGATCAGGTGAGCAGGGGGCGTCAGTTCTTTCAATTCGCGGATTCGGACATCGTCGGTGTTGTGCGGGGGCATGCTGGTTCTCCAAGAACTCGTTTTGGTGCTGTGTTCAATGTGATGAAAGAAAAAGGCATAAAAAAACCGCCAGACTCGGCTGGCGGTTTTTCGGGAAACTTGGGTTCAGCACAAACGACTCACCCCTCTCGATCCGCCAGCGGCTTGAGATGCCAAAAGAAATAAAAATAAAACTTGGCGGACATGAGGTTTCGGTCTTTGGTAAAAATTGAACGTCTTGCTTTATAACCCCAAACCTGCGCGGGTGGCAAGTTGCAAGGTATCAAAATGCGGATAATCCGCATGCACGATGCTATTTCTGCGTGAGGCGTGTAGATTTCATGCGGTTTTTCCGCATGTCGCGCTTGCTTTCGACAAGCGGCGCGGCATGCGGAAGAGTGGAAGAGTCAGGTCAAACCGTGCCGCCCACCGTCATCTTTTCGATGCGCAACGTCGGCTGGCCCACGCCCACCGGCACGCTCTGGCCTTCCTTGCCGCATACGCCCACGCCGCCGTCGAGCGCCATGTCGTTGCCGATCATGGTCACGTACTTGAGCGATTCCGGGCCGCTGCCGATCAGCGTTGCGCCCTTCACCGGGTACGTCACCTTGCCGTTTTCGATCATGTACGCCTCGGACGCCGAAAACACGAACTTGCCGTTGGTGATGTCGACCTGACCGCCGCCGAAATTCACAGCATACAAGCCGTTTTTCACCGATGCCAGGATTTCGCCCGGATCTTTATCGCCGTTGAGCATGTACGTGTTGGTCATGCGTGGCATGGGCAGCGCCGCGTACGATTCACGTCGTGCATTGCCCGTCACCGGCATTTTCATCAGGCGCGCGTTCAGCGAGTCCTGGATGTAGCCCTTCAGGATGCCGTCCTCGATCAGCGTGGTGCACTGCGTGGGATTGCCTTCGTCGTCGATGTTGAGCGACCCGCGGCGATTCGGCAGCGTGCCGTCATCGACAACCGTGACGCCTTTCGCCGCCACCCGCTCGCCGATCCGGCCAGCAAACGCCGACGAGCCCTTGCGGTTGAAGTCGCCTTCAAGTCCGTGGCCGATGGCTTCGTGCAGCAGCACGCCGGGCCAGCCCGGTCCGAGCACGACGGTCATGGCGCCTGCCGGAGCGGGACGCGCGTCGAGATTGACCAGTGCCGCGTGCACGGCCTGATCAACGTAAGTGGAGAGAATTTCGTCGGTGAAATAAGCGTAGTCGTAGCGACCGCCGCCGCCGCCGCTGCCAATCTCGCGGCGTCCGTCCTTCTCGGCGATCACCGTCACTGAAACGCGCACGAGCGGCCGGATGTCGGCGGCCAGGGCGCCGTCGCTGCGTGCGACCAGCACGACGTCGTACTCGCCCGCCAACCCTGCCATAACCTGAACGATGCGCGGGTCGCGTCCCCGCGCCATTTGCTCGACGCGCTCGAGCAATTTCACCTTGGCGGTGGCATCGAGCGATGAAAGCGGGTCCGACGGCAGATAAAGGTCGCGGCCGAACACGCCGGTCAGCGAACTCGCCGATTTGATCTTGTGTTTGCCGCCGCCTGCTTTCGCGATCGCGCGCGTCGCCATGGCCGCCTGGCGAATAGAATCAGCCGACAGATCGTCCGAATACGCGAACGCCGTCCGGTCGCCCGACACGGCGCGAACGCCCACGCCCTTGTCGATGCTGAAACTGCCCGATTTGACGATGCCTTCCTCCAGGCTCCACGCCTCGCTGCGGGTGGACTGGAAATAGAGATCCGCGTAATCAACGCGGTGCGTGAAGATCTCTGCCAGCGTGCGCGTAATCGTGGATTCGTCTAGGCCGTAAGGCGTCAGAAGAATCTCTTTCGCGGTGGCGAGATTTCGGATGCCGGGTTCGATGATGTTCATTCGGTGCCTGTGGCGAAGTCTGTAGGGATTAAAAGCATTCTAACGTCGGAGCATTTATGCCACACCCTGACCAAATGGAGGGGTACTCCGAAAAAAACAAGCCAACTAAACAAGCTAGCTCCCAAGCTAGCCCAGTACGCGATGACGAAAGGCCGGCAGGCTCTGCCGGACAGACGCGATGCGCGCTTTATCGATATTTCCCGCCGCCACGCCCGGGCCTTCTTCCACCATGGCCACGATCTCGCCCCACGGGTCGATCAGCATGCTGTGGCCCCAGGTGCGGCGCCCGTTCTCGTGTTTGCCGCCCTGCGCTGCGGCGAGCACGTAGCACTGGTTTTCCACCGCACGCGCCTTGAGCAGCGTTTCCCAGTGCGCCTCGCCGGTTGTATACGTGAAGGCGGACGGCACGACCATCAACGCGCAGTCGCCCATCTTTCTATAGAGCTCGGGAAAACGCAGGTCATAGCACACCGACAAACCCACCCGTCCGAACGGCGCTTCGAATGTACGCACTTCGCTGCCCGGGCAGATGGTGCGGGCTTCATCGAAGGATTCCGAGCCTTTTTCGAAGTTGAACAGGTGGATCTTGTCGTAGCGGGCGACCTGCTTGCCGCTGGGATCGAAAACGAGCGTGGTATTGAGCACACGCGACGCCTCCGATGATTCCAGCGGCAACGTCCCACCGATGATCCAGACCCGATGCTCGCGCGCGGCATCGGACAAGAACTGCTGGATCGGGCCCTGGCCGAAGGTTTCGCGGATCGCGAGCTTGTCCGTGTCCTTGAAACCCATGAAGCAGAAGTACTCCGGCAGCAGCACAAGCTTCGCGCCGTCACGCGCGGCTTCGGCGATCAGCCGTCCCGCTTCCGCGATATTCCGGTCGCGATCCGGCACGCTGACCGTTTGCAGCGCGGCGACGCGGAAATTTTCGGGGATGCTTTCGCTCATGTCAGCCTTTTAAAAAGGGCACGATAAATGATCGATTTGCCGTCAACGCAAGCCATTAGCGCGACAAGCGCGCTCAATCCGCCTCTGCGGCAGCAGGAATTTCGATCTTACCCTGATCGCCTTTGACCCGCTGAATGACGGGTTTCGACCACGGGCCGGTAATGGAATAGTCGCGGGTAAAGGCTTTGCCAATCGACTTCGACAACACCAGATCCCCAGCCAGCGTGGCAAGGCCGAGCAGCGGATTGATCACGGCCGCGCCAATGGCCACCGCGCCCGCACTGATCGTCGGGATGACCTTGGCATGCATGTCCTGCGTCTGCTTCGGAAGATCGACGAGACCCGTCAGTTCGACGCGCGCCGGCGGGGTGACCATCTTGAAATCGTCCGTCCGTCCGATGCCATCCTGAACCGTCGCGGTGCCGGTAATCTTCTCGAACGGCAGGCCCTTGCCGACGACATCCTGGAAGTTCAGCGTAAGAAAGTGCGCGAGGCTCTGCAGGCTGAATACGCCGAGCCATTTGACCGCCGCCGCGTTTTTGACTTTCAGGATCTGGCCGTGCTCGAAATCGACGGCGACCTTGCCATTAAGCGTAGGCATGTCGATCGCGGCGGGGCTGCCGTCCCAGCCGAGCTGGCCCGTGACGGAGCCCTTGCCATTCTTCACCGTCTGCGGCAAACCCATGCGCTCGACGAGCGCGCCGGCATCGAGGATATCGAGCTTGAAATCGACGGCCGTGCGGCGCGGGCCGTCATCGTCGGAATCGGTTTCCGGATGCGCTCCGGCGCCCGGAATCGTGCGCCAGTTGGCCGTAGCCGAAAGCCGCGCGTCCGGGTTCTCCAGGTCGAGCTTGTCCAGATGCCAGACCGGCACACCGTCTTCCACGCCGTTGCGCGCGTTGACTTCCAGCCGCCCGAGCGTGCGTTCGCGCACCACGAGCTCGTTCACGATCAAGTCGATGGACGGCATGTTGCTCGGCGGCGGCCTGCGGATCATTTGCCCGACCATGTCGTTCTCCGTCTTGTCCGGGATCACGACCTTGGCGAAGCGCGCCTGCAGGGCGCCCGGACTCTCCTTGGTCGCGCCGGGCAGCCATTCGACATATCCCGACACCTGATTCGACGCGATGTTCGCCTTCCACTTGCGGTCGTCGTCACCATCGCCGCGCGTGGCGCCGATGGCCACGTTTTCCCAGCGCCGGGCGAGCAGCTTGAGCGTGGTGAAGTGCAGGGCAATGCGGTCGGGGACGAACTGCTTCGCGACGGTAGACGGAGTCTTGCCGTCCGCCAGCCGGACAGGCGGCGCGGCGGCGGGGGCTGGCATTGGCCCGAGATCCGAGATGGTCTTGCGCCAGGCATCGGCATCGAGTTCATCCAGGTCGACCGCTGCTGTCACGCCTTCGGCAGGAAGATCCGCCGGCTTGTTCACGCCGATGGCACCGCGCTCCACAACGGGCGCCGCCTTGCCTTCGCGCTTGAGTAGGTAGTGCGCATTGACGGGCCCGAGCGTGAGCTTTGCATCGTGTTCCACCTGCGATCCGGCGACGGGCGCGAAGGTGAACGTGAAGGGCATCGGCGCGCCCTGGGCCTTGTTGAACGGCGCAGGGAAATCGAGGCCGAGGCCTGTCAGATCGGAGTTCGCTTCAACGCGCGGCAACGCGTTTTTTACGCCGCGCACCCGCAGGTCGTAAGGCGCTGTGCCGCTGAGGTGTTTGAGCAGCGCCACCGTCTGCGCCTGATTGCGCAGGTTCAGGCTTTGGGCCGCGTCCGCACCGATACGGCCAGTGACATCGAATGCATAACTGCCGTCGGGTTTCACGCCGCCCGTACCGCGCACGTCGCCGCCGAGGAACTTGCCGGTGATGCCATCGAGCGATGCGGTTTTTTCTCCGAAGCTCGCGCGCCCCCTCAGGTTCGACAGGGGCGGAAACGCCTCGTATTCGAGATCGTTGCCGGCGAACGTGAGCGAGCCCTTGTAACCCACGCGTTGTCGCTGACCGGGCGGCGGCGCGACGCGCGGAATCTGCAATTGCAGCGCGAGCGTGGCATTGCCGGTCGCGTCGATCTTGGTCGCGACATGTTGCGAGAGCGAGCCGAGCGAACTGTCTTCTACATAGCGCAGCATGTCGGTGATCGGACCGTGCGCGTCGGCATCGATGATCAGTTTCGATTCACGATTTCCCAGGTCTTCAATGCGCCCCGTGGTCTTGCGCACGCCTATGCCCAGGTAATGACCGCGCGTGATATCGAAGCCGAGTTTGTTTTCGGCCAGATGAAACGTCCCGTCGATACCATCAAAGGCCGGCCATTGATTCGGCGTGCCGTTTGCCATGGTCTTGGGCGGGTAGGGCGTGGGCTCGAACTTGCCGCCGGTGAACGGCGCGACGATGCGGAACTTGCCGGCATCGGGGAAACGGGAATAGGGAAATTTCGTCAGGTCGCCATGAATCTCGATGGTGCCATTACGCGAAACACCCGCTTGCAACGCGTGGCCAAGATATATGCGCAGCTTCTCGCTGATGCTCGTCGGCAAGAAGTGGGTGAGGCTCGTCACCTTCAGATACTCGGCCGTCGCCTTCAGGTCGAGCGAACCGCGCCCTTCGCCTTCGTTCTTGTAATCGGCCGTGGCGCGGGCTTCGGCGTCGGCGTTCTTCACGTGCAGATTGTCGATATGCGCCGTGATCGCCTTGTGCGGCTTGCCGGGGGCGTTGGCGACGGTCCAGGTCACGCGGCCATCGATCTGATCCATGACGAGGCGCGGGTTGTCGAAGACGCCGGGAAGCGTGATCGCGGTATTTTTTGTATCGATGACCGCGCTGCCGTGGTCCTGGTCTGCGTCGATCCTGCCCCACAGGTTTTCCACGCCTGGAATCCCGGCGCGCGGATGGTTGTTCACCGTCAGGCCCGGCGGCGGTTCCTGCGCCAGCACGCTCACGCCGCGAAGGTCCCCTTTGACCGTATAGCGCGTAGGCGGCTCGGTGCCTTTTTCGCGTTGCGCCTGCGCCTGAGCAGGTGTGGTCGGCGCGGGACGTTCGGTTTCCAGCGTGTAGTTGGCAATCTGTCCGCGCGGATCGAAGCGGATCAGGTCGTTCTGCACCTTCGACGGCAACGGCAGCGCGCGCATGAATTCGCCAAGAATGCCGAGATCCACGAAATCGCCCGACACGCCGAACTTCTGCCCGAGATTCACGGACGCCGCGCGGTATCTGCCGGTAAGCGTGTGCATGGCAAGCAACCGGGACACGGGCGTGCCGTCGGACATCGGTTTCTGGCCGAGCTCGGCTTGCAGATTGGCGAGATGCAGCGTGTATTCGTTGTCCTGGAAGCCGAGATCCCAATTGAATTTCGCTATGGGCATGTCGAGGCGCGGATGCGTCGGGCGCACGCGCAGCGCGATGTCCGAACCCGTCAGGTCGCCGCCCGCCGTCTTCAGTTTCCCGTCTGCAAAGTCGAGCCAGATGCGGTTATCGAAGCGGCCGCTGTAGGTCGCGAACGGCATCTTCACGTAGTGCGCGAGCGTGGGTAGATCGACCGGTCCCGTCGATAAATACGCGTCTCCCGTCCAGTTCTCCGGACGGCCCGCCGTGCTGAACCGCGTATGGGTGAAATCCGCGCGGAAATCGAGCGGACCATGCAGCACGTCGCCATCCGGCGGCGCCTGAAGCGCGAGGCGGTGGCGGTTGCCATCGGTGAGTATCGCGAGCTTGATGCGCTTGAGCGCAAGTTCCGGCGCGCCGCGCTGCGCGTCATGCCAGCGCAGCGTGCCGTCGCGCAGCACGATGGCTTGCTGGCTCAACAGCCAGGTCATGAACGTATTGTTGCCGGTGCGTTTGGCCGGGATCGGCACGCCGGCCACGCTGAACGTGCCGTCCTTGTTACGCGCAATGATGACGTCGGGTCCATCGACGGTCAGGTTCGAGAGCACCGGGATGGGCCCGAGCAGCGAACGCCACGCGACCGTCGCGCTCGCGTGCGGGACAGCGACGCCGGGTGAACCGTCGGCGGCGTCGATGCGCAGGTTGTCTATATCGAAGGAAGGCTGCAGGCCGGACCATTTCGCGGTGATCCGTCCAAGGCGCAATTGCGCATGAATTTTCGCCGATACCATCTGCTCGATGCGCGGCCTGAACGCATCGATCTGAGGCAGCACGGCGTAACGCAAGACCAGGTAGATACCGGCGACCGCGAAATACACCACGGCGACCAGCACCAGAAGGACTTTGAGCGCCCGCGTCAAAACGCGCTCGACTCGACCGCCAAGCTTCATTGGTACAGCTTCTGGCAGGTCGGCAAATTCCTTTTGGTCGGACATGCGGCGGCGGATCGGCGATATGGTAGGTTTTCGAGATTTGACGTTGAAATGTAACACAGCGCGCAGTTCAAAAAACTGCGGAGAGACGCTACGATGCGCCCGCTGAGCCGCGCCGGATGGACCTTTCCCGTCTTCTGCGCACTTTGTTACAAAAGCCCCGGCAACGAGCCGGACATGTTTGCAGAGCAATGACCGAGCCCGACTTTCCATGACCGAAGCATCCTTGCTGAGTTCCAGCGCCTCCAACTACGCGGCGCGCCTCTACGCCGCGCGTCCCGAACTGCCGGCGCACATCGCGCAATGGTCGAAGGCGCCGGTCCGGCGCGCGTGGATCGAGGAGCGTCTGGACGCGTTGTGCGACCTGTGTGCAGGCGGTGCCCGGTTCGATGAAGCCCGGCTCAAGACCGCGTTGCGCAGGCTTCGTGGAGAGGTTTTCTGCACGGTGATGGAACGCGATCTGGCTGGTCTCGCCGACGTCGCGGAAGTCACCGGCGCCATGACCGACCTCGCGGAGCTGACCATTCGGCGGGCGTTGGCGGTTTTGTCGGCGGATCTGGAGACCACCTTCGGCGAGCCGCGCGGACAGGACGGACAGCGCCTGACGTTGGGCGTTGTCGGCATGGGAAAACTTGGCGGACGCGAGTTGAACGTGTCATCGGATATCGACCTGATCTTCGTTTATGAGGACGATGGCGAGACGACGGGCGGGGAACGCGCGGCTTTATCGACGCAGGAATATTTCACGCGGCTCGGGCGCAAGCTGATCGGCGCGCTGGCTGAAGTGACGGAAGATGGCTATGTGTTTCGTGTCGATATGCGCCTGCGTCCGAACGGCGATGCCGGTCCGCTGGCCTGCGGACTCGGCATGCTCGAAGAGTATTTTTACGTGCAGGGCCGCGAATGGGAGCGCTATGCATGGATTAAGGGGCGGCTGGTTTCCGAGGGCGAAAGCGAAGCGGCGCAACGGCTCGCCAGGCAACTCGAGGCGCTGTCCACGCCATTCATATACAGGCGGTATCTGGACTACGGCGTGATCAGCGCGATCCGGTCGCTGCATGTCCAGATTCGCCAGGAAGCACAGCGCCGTGCGTCCATGCGCCCCGATAAGGCCGACGACATCAAGCTCGGCCGCGGCGGAATCCGGGAGATCGAATTCAGCGCGCAAGTCTTCCAGTTGATCCGGGGCGGCCAGCTTGCCGATCTGCGGATTCGTCCGACTTTGTCCGTGCTGGAGAAAGCCGTGGCGTACGGACTGATCGCGCCCGCCGTCTGCGCCGAGCTCACCGAGGCATACCTCTTCCTGCGTAAGCTCGAACACCGCTTGCAATATAGAAACGATGCACAGACGCACGCCATGCCGGTCTCGCCGGAGGACCGCGCGGTGCTTGCCGAAACAATGGGCTTCGCCAGTTACGAAGCGCTCAAGGACGCGCTGGAAGCGCATCGGGCGCGCGTCGAATATCAATTCGACCAGACTTTCGCCGACAAGGTGAACGGCGACGGCGGTTGCGGCGTGGCGGAGGATTCGGCGGCTTCGTGGGTCTGGAGCAGCGCGCTCGCCGACGACAGCGCTGAGGAACAACTGCGCGAACGCGTGACGGAACTTGGATTTACCGATGCCCCCGCCGTGCTCGCGCGCTTGCGCAGCGTGTGGACATCGACACGATACGAAGGCCTGCCCGAGCGCAGCCGCGAACGCTTCGACATCATTGCGCAGCGCGCGCTCGAAGCCGCGCAGCGAGCGCAGCCGCCCGAGCGGCGCGGCGACACCATCGCGCGGTTGTTCGATTTGCTCGAAGCGGTCAGCCGGCGCGGCGCGTATCTCGCGCTCCTGACCGAATATCCGGCCGCGCTGGAGCGGGTGCTGGCGGTGCTGGGTGCATCGCGCTGGGCCGCGGGATATTTGATCCGCCATCCGCAACTCCTGGATGAATTGCTTGACGACGAAGTCATTTCCAGCCCGTTCGACTGGCAGGAATTCCGCACGACCTTGCGCGCGCAAATGGCCGCCGCCGATGGCGCCGAACAGCAAATGGACCTGCTGCGCCACGCGCACCAGGCTGAAGTGTTCCGCATTCTGCTGATTGATCTGAGCGGCAAGATCACGGTCGAGCACGTGAGCGACCTGCTGTCGGCGCTGGCCGATGCCGTGCTCGATGTCACCATCGAAACGGTCTGGGCGCAGTTTCCGAAGCGGCATCGAGAGGTGCCGCGCTTTTCCGTGATCGCATACGGGAAACTCGGCGGCAAGGAGCTGGGTTATGCGTCGGACCTGGATTTGATCTTCCTCCACGACGACCCCGACGATTCCGCCAGCGATATCTACGCCATGTTCGCTCGCCGCCTCGTGACGTGGCTCACCACGGCGACCGGCGCCGGCACCTTGTTCGACGTTGATCTGCGCCTGCGTCCAAACGGCGAATCTGGTCTGCTGGTGACAAGCGTGGAGTCGTTCCGGCGCTATCAGATTCGTGAAGGCGATGCCGCGAATACGGCGTGGGTCTGGGAACATCAGGCTTTGTCGCGCGCACGTTATTGCGCCGGCGATGCCGAAATTGGCGCGCGCTTCGAAGAGATTCGCGCCCACGTCCTGACCATGCCGCGCGACGCCAACGCCCTCGCTCAGGAGATCGTCGCGATGCGCGAGCGCGTGTACGCCGGCCATCCGAACAAAAGCAAGCTCTTCGACCTGAAGCATGATCGCGGCGGGATGGTGGATATCGAGTTCATCGTGCAGTTCTGGGTGCTGCTGCACTCACGCGAGGACGGCGAGTTCGTGCGCAATCTCGGCAATATCTCCCTGCTGGGACATGCCGCGCGCTTTGGCGTGATGAGTGACGAAGAAGCGGAAACGGTGGCGGCGGCTTATCGACGGTACAGGAAGTTGCAGCACACGCTGCGGCTCGATGGCATGGAAAAGGCGCGGGTCGAGCCAGACGTGGTCGCAGCCGAGAGGGAGGCAGTGAGCGGGCTTTGGGCGAGGGTGTTTGGGTAGTACGAGTAGCGGCGTTTACTTGACCAGGCGAATCGGGCTCGCTTTGTACTCAGCTACCGTTTCGTCATTGGTCAGCAAGGTGATGCCCTCGACCGTTGCTTGCGCAATCAGCAGCCGATCGAACAGATCTTTGTGGTGGTCGGGCAAGTTGGCGACTGCCGCAGTGTGCGCGCGGCTGATCACCAATTCGATGTAGCCATTGTCCAGCAGCGACCGGCGAAACAGATGCGGATCGACTTAGAAGTCGGGTCTTCCCAGCCCGTTCTTGATTGCCACTTCCCAGACGCTGGCCGCACTGAAGAGTATTTCGTTTTCCTCATCCTCAATAAGCTCCTTGGCCTTAGCTAACTTAGGTTAGTCTGCCACGAGCGCAAATCGTTGAGTTTTAATGCTACGCGTTGATTCACGCCGCCAGCATTTCCTTCGCGTGCTTGCGAGTGGTGGCGGTAATCTCCAGGCCG
>NZ_CAXTGZ010000021.1:0-23906 GCF_964243625.1 uncultured Caballeronia sp. | reverse complement strand
GTGTTGCCGCCTATACGCCGTATCGGTTGGCCGACGCCGCAACACGAGATGCGCGTGCTCGCTTTCGTGGTCTGCGGAAGCGCCGCTCGCGCCTCGCGTGGCCAACAACGCGCAGCGCCTAGCGTCTTCAAGCATCTGGCCTCGAGATGAGTTCCCGACGCATTTGAGCAATGACGCTCGACCAGTCTCGACCCGGCCGGGGCTGACGGAAGAGCCGGGCGCTTGGATACAAGGCTGACGTTTCACTTTTTGTCATCCAGCGCCAGTCAGTTCCGAAGTGAGGCAACATGATCCAGACCGGCTTGCCCAGGGCCCCCGCGAGATGGGCGACCGCGGTATCGACCGTGATAATCAAATCGAGCTGGTTGATTAGTGCCGCTGTATTTGCAAAGTCGTGGAGCTCGCCGCTCAGATCGACAAGTTCTCCGCGACCGTCTGCCTCGCGCGCATCACTTTCACCTTCGCCTTTTTGCAAACTGAAGAAATGAACTGCTTTGATTGAGCTCAATTCCAACAAGAGTTTGAAGTCGACCAGCGACGCTGAACGATTGATATCGTTCTTTAACTGCTTGCTTCCTTTCCAGACCAATCCAATTTTAAGCAGCGTATCGCTTTGTGGAATAACGCCGGTTTTTATGATTGGCGCGCGCAGATATGGATTAACGGTTTCCGGAATTGTGCTGACTGCTGTATGAAAACGGTACGGCAGACTCATTGAGAGCACCCAGTAATCGTGACGATTTACCGACATGCCAGGAGATAACGGAAGAAAATCAATCTCTCCAATGCTCGCGAACAGGCTAACCAGCGTGGGCTTGCAGGCCCACGTAACCTTGCTTGCGCCGGCCGCGGCGAGCGAAGCTGCGTAACGGACCGTCTGGATTTCGTCGCCCAGCCCTTGTTCGCCAATGACCAGAATCGATTTGCCGACTAAATTTTCTCCGCGCCATGGTGGAAACGGCAACTCCGGTGCATTGACGGGACGTGCATCCCACCGCTTCGAAAAGCGGGCTTCATGCAAGGGCCACCCTTCGTCAAAGCGACCTTGTGCAAGCAGGTTGACCGACAGGTTGTAACTTACCCAGTCGGCTGATTCGTCAAACTCAAGCGCGCGCCGATACCACTTCTCCGCCTCAGCAAGATTGGATAAACGGCTTTCGATCAATCCAATATGGCCAAGCGTTGTCACGTCTGTCTTGTTGCGTGCAAACGCCTTGCGGAACAGCTTTTCAGCGGCTTCAATATCGCCCTGATCCAGCGTCAATCGACCAAGGTTGTTCAACAAGCCAACGTCGTTCGGTGTGATTTTCAGCGCCGCCTCGAACCGGTCACGGGCTTCAGCGGACCTCTTTAACTGCGCTAGCAAGACGCCATAGTTGGTCAATGCCGCAATTGATTGCTTGTTAATTTCCAGGATTGCTTTGTACTGTTCTTCGGCTAACGCATAGTCACCGCGCTGGTGCGCTGTAAAAGCGGCGTGAAGCGTGTGTTGTTCGTCTTGCATAATTCAAGTTGAAATCAAAATATCGATTAATTAATTTAACAAATCACGCGCTCAATAAATATAGAGACCGATGCTACCACGGCTGATTTATCGAAGGTTTTTAAAAACACGAATGAATTTGAGATAATCGGGCGGGTTGACAGGAGAAATGTAAATTGCAAGCTTCGCTGGCCGCGTTATCCCCGCAGGAACGGGCGTCTGCCCCTGAAAGAGTTCGTTCCAGGTAACTCTTGCAGGCAAATTTTCGTCTTTTTTACGAAGATGTTTTATCGATTGCTGGGTTCTTTGTGAAGCCGAAAGCCCCTAGGATCGGGTTCACACCTTGCAGCCTGAAGCTGAAAACCTTTGAAGGAACTAATCCATGAAAGCCATTGCCCTGACCCGTTACCTGCCGATTTCCAACCCCGAATCGCTAATGGACGTCGAAATCGACAAACCCGCGCCAACCGGACGCGACCTGCTGGTAAAGGTCGAAGCGATCGGCGTGAATCCTGTCGATACCAAAGTCCGCGCGCCGAAGGACAAGGTCGAGGAGTCGCCGCGCGTGCTCGGCTGGGATGCAGCGGGCACAGTCGAGGCGGTCGGCCCGGACGTCACGCTGTTCAAAGTGGGCGACCCTGTGTTTTACGCGGGCAGCATTACGCGGCCGGGTACGAACAGCGAGTTTCATCTCGTCGATGAACGCATCGTCGGCAAAAAACCGGCATCGCTTGATTTTTCGCATGCCGCTGCGTTGCCGCTCACCACGATCACCGCGTGGGAAGCGTTGTTCGACCGGCTAGGGGTATCGGCAGAAGGGAAGGACGCGGGCAAGTCAGTGCTGGTCGTGGGCGGCGCGGGCGGTGTGGGTTCCATCGGGATTCAGCTCGCGAAGAAAGTGGCGAAACTGAGGGTGATCGCGACCGCGTCGCGGCCGGAATCGGCGAAATGGGCGACCGAGCTGGGCGCGGATCATATCGTCGATCACTTCGGCGACATGCCGAAGCAATTGAAGGACGCGGGTTTTGAGCAGGTCGATTACGTGCTGATCTTCAACGATACCGACAAGCATTTCCCCGCGGCTGCCGAGGTCATCGCCCCGCAAGGCGGGATTTGCACGATCGTCGAAAACAGCATGCCGATTGCGGTCGAATTGCTGAAGGCGAAGAGTGCCGCGTTCCATTGGGAATTCATGTTCACGCGCGCTATGTTCGGCACGCCCGACATGATCGAGCAGCACAAACTGCTCACCGAAGTGGCGCGACTGATCGACGCAGGCACGATCAAGACGACGTTGGGCCGTGATCTCGGCAAGATCAACGCAGCGAACTTGCGCGAGGCGCATCGCCTTCTGGAAGAAGGGCGTGCGATCGGCAAGCTGGTGATGACAGGGTTCTGATTCGCCGTCTGAACTGATCTGCCATTGCGTTGCACGCTGCGCGCGCCGCGGGTTTCCCATGAGAAGCCCGCGGCGCGCGTCGCGCTAGACTGGACGCGCCTCGCGCGCGGTCCGAGCCTCCTCGGCGCCGTCGTGTTCATCTCGCGTGACGGCTGCAAACGGAGGGCAACGCATGATCGATCGTTCGGGTTTCGCTCAGTTTTGCCGGCCTGCGGGTACGGCATTCGCGCTGTGCTTTTGTATGGTGTCGGCGCATGCAACGCCCGGCATCAAGGTGATGTCCGAAGTCGCCAACGACGGCCCGATCAAATACACGGTCAAGATGGCGTCCAAGGCGTGGGGTAACGAACAGGAAACACGCACGATCCGCTCCGGCCAGACCGATGACTTCACCTGGCAGAGCAAACCTCCCGGCGGCGCGCAAAACGTGCCGGACGCCTGTCCGGACGTGGGTTCCATCCGCAACGCCAGCGGCGTCACGGTGCGCCAGGTGAAGATCCGCTTTGCGGCGGTGATTGCGAGCAACGGTGACGCCGATGTCCAGATGAATTTCCAGGGCCACACGCCGCGTGCCGCGACGGCGGTTACTGTAGCCGGCAAAAAACTGCAATGTCCCACCGATAATTCCTTTAGCCAGATGACGCATTTCACGATGCCGACCGGTGGCGCCGAAAAATCGGTGACGCTCAGCGACGGTACGAAGCTCACCGTGAGCGCAAGCCGCAAGTAAAACCACGGCGCCACGGCGCTTTCCCATCTGGCACGTTTTCTGCGAAGCGTTGACGGTCCGCGCCCGCTGGCGCGGGCCAAAACCGTCAACCGCAACGTCGATAAACCGCTCGTCGGAAGGTCAAGCACGATGCCACACATGATCTGGAAAGGCGCGATCAGCTTCGGGCTGGTCCACGTCCCCGTGCAGCTCTATCCGGCCACGCAGTCGGAGAAAGTGGGCTTCAACCTGCTCGATAAACGCTCGATGGATCCCATCGGCTACAAGCAGTTCAACAAGAACACCGGCAAGGACGTGACGCGCGACAACATCGTGCGCGGTTTCGAGTACGAGAAGGGCAAATACGTCGTGATGAGCGACGCCGAAATCCGCTCGGCCAATCCAGAATCGACGCAAACCGTCGATATCCTCGCGTTCGTCGAAGCGCCCGACATCTCGTTTCTGTCGCTGGACACCCCGTATTACCTTGCGCCCGACCGCAAGGGCGAAAAGGTCTACGCGCTTTTGCGCGACGCGCTGAAACAATCGGGGAAGGTCGGTATCGCGAGCGTGGTGCTGCATAACAAGCAGCATCTGGCCGCGCTGATTCCGGTTGGTCCGGCTCTCGCGCTCAACACCTTGCGCTGGGCCGACGAAGTGCGCGATTTCGACCAGTTCAAGCTGCCCGATGAAGACCCGAAGAAAGCCGGCGTTACGCCGAAAGAACTGGAGATGGCGCAGCGCCTGATAGACGACATGAGCGATTCGTGGAATCCGCACGACTACCACGATACGTTCCGCGAAGACATCATGGCGCTCGTCGAAAAGAAGGTGAAGGAAGGGCACACGGAGGAAGTGTCCGAGGTCGAGGAAGGCAAGCCGCGGAAGTCATCGGCGGAGATTCTGGATTTGTCGGAGTTGCTTAAACGCAGCCTGAAGAAGGGCAAGCCCGCGGCGAAGCGCGGCGCCAAAGCGGCCGCTGACCAAGGCGACGACGCGGCTGACACCGAAGAACCGGCCGCCGCCGCGAAACCGGCGCGCAAGACGGCTACGCGCCGCAAGCGCGCTTAAAGCACGCAACCGTCAAGCGGACCCGCCGATGGCTGGAAAACTCGAAACCTATCAGCGCATGCGGCGTTTCAACCAGACGCCGGAACCCTCCGGCGACGCTGCTGAAAAAGCGAAAGCCCGACGCGCATCGAAAAAGGCTCAGGCGAGCGAGCTTTCGTTCGTCATTCAGGAGCACGACGCACGCCGGCTTCACTACGATTTCCGGCTCGAACTCGACGGCACGCTGAAGTCGTGGGCCGTGCCGAAGGGGCCGAGCCTGGATCCATCGGTTAAACGGCTTGCCGTGCATGTCGAGGACCATCCGATCGATTACGGTTCCTTCGAAGGCGCGATCCCCGAAGGCAATTACGGCGCGGGCAGCGTAATCGTCTGGGATCGCGGGACGTGGGAGCCGCAAAGCGGGAGTATCGATGAAGCGCGCGCCACGTATGAAAAGGGCAAGCTCAAGTTCGTGCTTCATGGCGACAAGCTGCAGGGCGGCTGGACGCTCGTGCGCAGCCATATGCGCGGCAATGGCGACAAAGAACAGTGGTTGCTGATCAAGGAACGCGACGACGAAGCCCGCAACGAAGCCGACTACGATGTTTTGCTCAAGAAGCCCGGCAGTGTGATGAGCGATTCGCTTGGCGCGCGCACGAAAAGCGGTGAGGTGCGCGAGCGCGCCGAGCGCAAGAGCGCAGCGAAGACGACGAAAGCGGCGCCATCCCCAAAGCGGCCTGCCGTCAAGGACAAGGGAACGAGTCCCGAGCGGCCGCGGCCGGACATCGTCGCGAACCGCAGCGCTGAATCGCTGCGCACCCTCGCCGATAATCCCGCCATCCAGGACGCGGTCAAGGCGAAACTCCCCGCCGCCATGAAACCGCAACTTGCGACGCTCGTGGACGCGTCGCCATTGAGCGATGACTGGACGTACGAGATCAAGTTCGATGGATATCGGATCATGATCCGCATAGACCGCGAGGGCGGTGCAAAGCCAAAGGCAGCGCAAGCGCAATTCTTTACGCGCAACGGCCACGACTGGACCGACAAGTTCAGCCGTCAGGTCAAGGCGCTCGACAAGCTCGATGTACAGAACGCATGGCTTGACGGCGAAGCCGTCGTGCTGGACGACAACGATCTGCCGAATTTCCAGAAGCTGCAGAACGCCTTCGATACAAACCGTCCGCAAGACATCGCGATCTATTTCTTCGATATCCCTTTTCTGAATGGTTACGACCTGCGCAACGTGCCGCTGATCCAGCGCCGGGCGATCCTGCAAGCGCTGCTGGAACCGCTGGACGACGACGTACTGCGCTTTTCGGCGGACTTCGAATTCGGCGCGGACGATCTGTTGAAAAGTGCGTGCGACATGGCGCTGGAAGGAATCATCGGCAAGCGTCGCGACAGCACTTATACGTCTGGGCGCAGCAATAGCTGGATCAAGCTGAAATGCAGGCGGCGGCAGGAGTTCGTGGTCGGCGGATACTCGGAGCCGACTGGCAGCCGTGGTGAGTTCGGCGCCTTGCTGCTTGGCGTTTACGATGCAAAAGGCAAGCTGCAATACGCTGGCCGCGTGGGCAGCGGCTTCAACGCTGGAACCCTGCGCGATATCAAGAAGCAACTCGATAAACGCGAGATTCAAAAGATGCCGTTTGCGTCGGCGCCAAAAGAGCGCAGCCGTACGCCGGTGCATTGGGTCACGCCGGAGCTCGTCGCCGAGTGCAACTTTGCCGAGTGGACGTCTGAGCGGATTGTCCGGCAGGCATCGTTCGTCAGTTTGAGAACCGATAAACCCGCGAAAGAGATCGTGAAGGAAGAGCCGAAATCGACGAAGGAGGTCGCAGTGAACGACGAAAACGAAGTCGCAGCGGCGCCCGCGAAAAAATCGGCGGCGAAGTCGGTGAGCAAAACCAACGCCGTCGCCAAGAAAGCCCCGGCCAAGAAAGCCCCAGCCAAGAAAGCCCCAGCCAAGAAAGCCGCCGCGAAAAAAACCGCCGGCGCTGAACTGGTCGCCGGCGTGAAGATCAGCCATCCGGAGCGCGTGCTCGATCCATCGACGGGTGTCAGCAAGCTCGACCTTGCCCTCTACTACGAAGCCGTGGCGCCCTGGATGTTGCCGCATCTGAAGGACCGTCCCGTGTCGCTGGTTCGAGCACCAGGGGATATCGGCGGGGAGCTGTTTTTTCAAAAGCACAGCGAAAAACTCACGATCCCGAACGTGAAACAGCATCCGGGTATCGATCCTGGACACCCGGCGCTCATCACGATAGAAAACGCCGGCGCGCTCGTCGGCGCGGCGCAGATGGGCACCATTGAAATGCACACGTGGAACGCGCTTGCGGCGAAGCTGGAGAAACCTGACCGCATGGTCTTCGACCTCGATCCCGGCGAAGGACTCGGCTGGGACCGCATGAAGGAAGCCGCGCGTCTCACGCGCGAACTGCTGGAAGAACTCGGCCTCGCCTCCTTTTGCAAGACGAGCGGCGGCAAGGGCTTGCACGTAGTCGTACCGCTCACGCCGCAAGCCGGATGGGATGAAGTGAAGGGTTTCTCGCAAGCCGTCGCGCAGCACATGGCCGGCGCGTTGCCAAAATATTTCTCGGCGAAGATGGGCAAGCAGAATCGTCAGGACAAGATCTTCGTCGATTACCTGCGCAATAACCGCGGCTCAAGCACGGTCGCCGCATACTCATTGCGCGCACGGCGGGGAATGGGGGCGTCGGTGCCGATCGGCTGGGATGAACTCGATGCCACCACGGCCGGCGATCAATGGAACATCGGCAATCTACATGAGCGGCTGGACGAACTCGACGCCGACCCATGGGCCGAGTACTGGAAGACGAAACAACGCATCTCCGCTGCCATGAAAAAGCGGCTCGATATCAAATAAACCGCCCGGAGGTTGCAATGACGCAGCAAGGCAAGACATCCCACGACGAAGCCACGCGAGCCGGTCCGACTGACGACGGCCGCGAACTGGAAAGCAAGCGCGCGGTCGATACGACCGCGCCGCTTCCGCATGAAACCGATGAAAGCCCGGCCTCGCAAGATGATCGCGAGCCGCGCAAGGTCGGGGAACAGGCGCATGAGGATCTGGAGCGGGGACTCGAAGATACGGATCGCCGTGGCGGCGCAGACTATCAGGAGCGGACGCAAACCGACGAGCACGCGAACGCGAACAGCCCTCGCAAGCCCTGATCCGCGATAACGTAATCGCTGCCCGTGGTCAACAAAGCGCCTCTTGCGTAGAATGGGCGCGCGGTATCGAAAATTGACGCGACAGCGCGTGAGTCAAGCTGGTAAAGGCGCTCGCGGGAGTTCGCTGCAGTTATTCCTACCTTTTTGCAGGTGGCAAAAATTGATTTTCGGTAATCGTTGCCGATATCCTTGCGCACGCCGGCCGGCCTTGCATCGGCAACGAGGTGTCCGCTAAAAAGCTGCGGATCTCATGCATCGTCGTAATGCGACGTGGGCCAATGCGCCGCAACCCCGTGGAAAACCATGAACGGACCATGCAATACGAACTTCTGTCCCTTCTGAAGACTGCAACCGCCGAGAGTCATACGCGGCTTGAAAACGAACTGGACCTGATGCGCCCCGAATGGCCGCGTGAAGACTATGTCGCGCTGCTCGACGGCTTTTATGGCTATGTTGCGCCGTGGGAAGACCTGGCTGCGCGGTCCGTGCCTGCGCACTTGCGCCAATTCTTTGAAGCACGCCGGAAGGCAGCGCTTCTCGAAGCTGACCTGTCGTTTCTCACCGGCAACCCCGCCCGCGCGCAAACAGCACCTTCAGTGGACCATTTGCCTGCGATGAACACCATTGGCCGTGTGTTCGGTTCCATGTATGTCATGGAAGGCTCGACGCTCGGCGGACGTTTCATCGCGCCGCACGTGGCCAAGCTCTTCAGCCTGGATACCGGCTTGGGCAACGCGTACTTCGACGGTTACGGCCCGCGAACCGGCAGCATGTGGAATGCGTTTCGCGAAACGGCGAGCGGTGAAGTGCCGCGTGACCAATACGATGCTGCGCTCGAGGCTGCGATTGCCACATTCGACGGACTGCACGACTGGCTCGGCGCGGTTCGCGCAGATTCGGGGGCAACGGCATGAGCAGTGGGTCCGAGCCAACGCCGGGCGTTGATGCGACAGCGCGCGCGGCGGTCAGCGACATCGCATATTCTTCTTCATTGCCTGACATGAAGGCGCGCCAGCTCACATTAGCAGCCGGCGCTGCCAATGCGCAATGCGACGCCGAGCCCATCCATATCCCCGGTGGCATCCAGCCGCATGGCTATCTGCTGTGTCTGTCCGACACATTGACGATCCTGCAGGCGAGCGAAAATCTTGCAGTGCTTGCAAAGCGGCCTGTCGAGCAGCTACTGGGCGAACCGGTCGATGTACTGCTCGGCATAACTGCCGCAGAACAGATCGCCCATGCCGTGGCGAGCGCCGAGCTGGATGAGACGCCGCTTTACATCGGCGTGGTGGAAAACGTGCTTTATCTGCCGGCGGCATCGGCACAGGAACGACCGATTGCATCCGTCGATGGACCCGAGTTCGATATCACCATCCACCGGCATGACGGCAACCTGATCGTCGAACTCGAAATCGCGCGGCATTCGAACTCGGATGTCTTTGCATCCATGTATCCGCTCGTGCGCACCTTCACACGCAGCCTGCAGGATGTGGAGACCGTGACCGAGCTGGCGGAACTCGCCGTCCAGGAAGTGCGCCGGATGACCGGTTTTGGCCGCGTGCTTCTCTACAATTTCGACGAAGAAGGCCGCAGCCACGTGCTGGCCGAAAGCAAGGACGACAGCTACGTGTCGTTCCTGAACCAGACATTTCCCGCCTCGGATATCCCGCGTCAGGCGCGTGCGCTCTACGTCAAGCAGCGCGTGCGGCTGGTCGCTGACGTCGATGCCAAACCCGTGCGGATCGTGCCGCCGGTCAGCCCTGTCACAGGCCGCCCGCCCGACCTGACTTACACCTCGCTGCGCAGCTTCTCGCCCATTCATCTCGAATACATGCGCAACATGGGCACGTACGCGTCCATGTCGGTGTCGCTTATCGTGCGCGGCAAGCTGTGGGGCCTGATTTCCTGCCACGACCACGACGCGCAGCTCGTACCGTTCGAAGTGCGCATGGCGATCGAGCATCTTGGGCAGCTTGTGTCGCTGCAGATCGAGGCGAAGGAAGAGCGCGCCGAGGCCGCTTACCTGCAAAGCTTGCGCAGCACGATGTCACGTCTGATCGCGAGGCTTTCCGAGCACGAGGATTACCGTGTGGCCCTGGAATCGTCACCCGACGATCTGTTGTGTTTCGCCGGCTCGCGGGGCGCGGCCATTGTCGCGGACGGCAAGGTGACGCTGATCGGTTTCACGCCCGACGCCGATACCGTGCTCGCACTCGCACAATGGCTCGAATCGAGCACGAAGGGCGTTTATGCAACCGACGCACTGCCTGAAGAGTGGCCGCGCGCATCCCGTCATATCGATACGGCAAGCGGCATTCTCGCCGTGCCCATCTCGCAGATTTTTCGCAATTACGTGATCTGGTTCCGGCCCGAAACCGCGCGCACGATCAAATGGGCGGGCGAGCCGGTCAAGCGTGTATCGAGTCAGGACGGCAGCGTCGCGCCGCGCAAGGACTTTGCGCCATGGCTCGAAATCGTGCGCAACCGGTCTTTGCGCTGGCGGCCGGTGGAACTTGAAATAGCGGCTGAATTCCGTGCATCGATGCTTAACATCGTATTGCGCCGGGCCGAAGAACTCGCGGAACTCGCAAGCGAACTGAGCCGCGCGAACAAGGAACTCGAAGCGTTTTCGTATTCCGTTTCCCACGATCTGCGCGCGCCGCTGCGCCACATTGCCGGGTACGGCGACCTGCTGCGCGAGACCGAGGGCGAGACGCTATCGGAGCGCAGCAAGCGCTTTCTCACCAATATGCTGGATTCGGCGCGGCTTGCGGGCGTGCTCGTGGATGATCTGCTGACGTTCTCGCAAATGGGCCGTGCGGCGTTGCGGCCGGTACAGGTCGACTTGAATCAGCTCGTTCAGTCGGTGGTCCAGGAATTCGGCACGGAAACCGCAAACCGGAAGGTCGAATGGATCATTCCGGAGTTGCCGAGTGTCACGGGCGACCCGGCGTTCCTGCAGATCGCGCTGCGCAACCTGTTCTCGAACGCCGTGAAATACACGCGTACGCGGGAATCGGCGAGAATCGAATTGTCGGTCAATTCGACGACCGACGAATACATCGTGAGCGTGCGGGATAACGGCGTCGGCTTCAATATGAAGTACGTGAACAAGCTGTTCGGGGTGTTCCAGCGGCTGCACCGTGCGGAAGAATTCGACGGCACCGGAATCGGGCTTGCGAATGTGCGCCGGATCATCGAGCGGCACGACGGCCGGACGTGGGCCGAAGGGCGCGAAGGCGAAGGGGCCGCGTTCCATTTCTCGCTGCCAAAGGTGTTCAGGACCGATTCCGTAGATGCCGACGGCAGGCGGCGCAAGTCTCGCACGGCGCCGTCGTCCGGTTGAAACGCACCCAGGAAGCACCCGCTCAAAATCAGTCAATTACCAGACCATGCTGAAACCCATATTGCTTGTCGAAGACAATCCCAGCGACCTAGAACTGACGCTCGTCGCGCTCGATAAAAGCCAGCTCGCCAACGAGGTGATCGTGGCGCGCGACGGCCAGGAAGCGATCGATTACCTGCGCTGCGAGGGCGAATGGAACACGCGTAACCCCGGTAATCCGGCGGTCATACTGCTTGACCTGAAGCTGCCGAAAATCGACGGCCTGGAAGTGCTCGAGACCATTCGCGCGAGCGAGGTACTCAAGGCGATTCCCGTCGTCATGCTGACTTCGTCGCGTGAAGAACAGGACCTCGTTCGCAGCTACGCGCTTGGCGTGAACGCCTATGTGGTCAAGCCGGTCGAGTTCAATGAGTTCGTCGAGGCCATTGCGGATCTCGGGGTGTTCTGGGCCGTGCTGAACGAGCCGCCGCCCGGGTCCATGCGGGTACGCCGTCAGCCGGCTTCGGAATGAACCATAAGCACAATCTTGTGCGCCCGGCGCCTTGCTGCGCGCGCCGGTTCGCCTGAGCTCCCAGACCATGCAGCCTTTGCACCTGCTTCTCGTAGAAGACAACGCGCTCGACGCGGAACTGACCTTGAGCCAGCTGGAGCGCGCCGACTATGAGGTCGACGTACAGATTGTCTATACCGAACAGGATTTCATCGCGGCGCTGGACACCACCGAGTTCGATGTCATCCTTGCCGACTTTGTCATGCCGGTTTTCTCCGGCGTGGAAGCGCTCGCGATCGCGCGTGAACGCGTGCCGCAGACGCCATTCATTTTTGTGTCCGGCGTGCTCGGCGAGGAACATGCGGTCGACATGCTCAAGCGCGGCGCCACCGACTACGTGCTCAAGCAGCGGCTGCAGCGCTTGCCCGCGGTCGTGCGCCGTGCGCTGACGGAAAGCACCGAACGCCAGCAACGCATTGCGGTTGAACGCGCGTTGCGGGAGACGGAGACGCATTTCCGGCTGCTCGTCGATGCACTCAAGGACTACGCCGTCATCACGCTCGATCAGGAGGGCCGGATACGGACGTGGAATGCGGCATCGGAACGCATTTTGGGATTTACGGCACATGACGTGATCGGCCGCTCGGCCGAAGTATTCTACGGCCAGGAAGATCGTGACGCCGATGTCTTTGCCGCGGAACTGGCGATCGCGCGTGCCGAAGGTAGTGGAAGCGCCGACCGGTGGTTATGGCGCAAGGACGGGCGCTCGTTTTTTGCATCGGGCGTGACAACGGCCATCCGCGCGGATAACGGCGACCTGATCGGCTATTCGACGATCATCCGCGATGTCACCGAAGAACACATGGCCGCCGACGCCCTGCGCGTTGCGAAGGAGCAGGCCGAGACCGCGAACCGCGCGAAGGACCACTTCCTCGCCGTGCTGTCGCATGAATTGCGCACGCCTTTGACGCCGATCGTGGCTGCCGTCCGGCTGCTCGAGATGCGTCATACGCTGCCGGCCGAAGCCCAGCCCACGCTCGAGTTGATCCGGCGCAACGTGGAACTGGAAGCGCGCCTGATCGACGATCTGCTCGATCTGACCAGCATTGCGCGCGGCAAGTTATCGCTGAATTTTGCGAACGTGGTGCTCGAGACTTTGATGTCGAGCGCGCTCGATATGTCCGAGTCCGATCTGCGCGGCAAGGGCCTGACGCTCGAAACCACGCTGGGCGCGAGCTCGACGCTGGTTTTCGGCGATGCCGCCAGGCTGCAGCAAATCGTCTGGAACCTGATGAAGAACGCGGTGAAATTTACGCCCGCGGGTGGACATATCGCGGTGCGGACGTGGAATCCGGACACATCGACGATTGCGATTTCGGTGACCGACAGCGGCATCGGCATCAGCGCCGAAGCGTTGCCGCGCATTTTCTCGGCTTTCGAGCAAGCCGATGATTCCATCACGCGCGCGTTCGGCGGACTTGGACTGGGGCTTGCCATTGCAAGCACGCTGGCGTTGAAGCATGGCGGCACGCTGACCGCCCAGAGCGACGGACGCGACAAGGGCGCGCGCTTCACGCTGACCTTGCCGCTCGTCAAGTCCGGCGCTGAAGACGAGGCGTCGCCGAGCGCCACTCAGGACCCCGATGAAATAGTGCGGTCGCTAAAGGTGTTGCTGGTCGAGGACAACGAATACACGTCGTCGGCGATGGCGCAGGTCCTGGAAGTGCTCGGGCATCAGGTCGCCGTCGCGACGACCGTGACTGAAGCGCTGTTGTTCGCGCGATCGGATGTGTTCGATCTGCTCGTCAGCGATATCGGTTTGCCGGATGGCAGCGGGCTCGACGTCGCGCGCGCCTGGACCGAGCTGCAGCCCGGCAAGCCGTCGGTTGCGATCACGGGTTATGGCATGGACGAGGATATCCGCCGATGCCGCGAAGCCGGTTTCCTCGATCACCTGACCAAGCCGGTGAATTTTGCGCGGCTCGAGTCGCTGATTCATACGTTCGCGCGGCGGCCGGGCGCTTAGCTGCCTTATTTAGCTGCCTTATTTAGCTGCCTTATTTAGCTGCCTTATTTGCGTCTGGTTTTCCTCTCGACCAGTTTCGATGCCATGAACCGGTGCTCGGCGGAAAACAATCGCCGGTACGTCATCAATACAGCGCCGACCGTTCCCAGCGCCGACGAAGCCGCGATGAAAAACATGATCACGATCTGATACCGCACCGCCTGCAACGGCGATTGTCCGGCCAGCACCTGTCCCGTCATCATCCCGGGCAGACTGACCAGGCCGACCACGGTCATCTGGTTCAACGTCGGGATCATGCCCGCGCGCACCGCCTGCCGCGCGGGACCCTGCGCCGCTTCCCAGCGCGTGGCGCCCAGTGCAAGCGACATCTCCACCACGCCGCGTCCCGAGGTCAGTTCCTCCGTCATCCGCTCGATCCCGAGCGACACGCCCGTGAGCGTATTGCCGAGGATCATCCCGAGGATTGGAATCGCGTATTGCGGTTCGTACCACGGATGAATGCGGATCACGACAAACAATCCGACAGCCGCCACGAGCCACGAACTCACCCAGATCGACACGATGCTGTCTGCCCGCTGCCCGGCATAGGTCCGCCGTCCACGATTCGATGCCGACAATCCCGCGATCAGCGTCATCAACGCCATCAAAGGCAGGACGACATACCAGCGCGCGAACTGGAACACCCAGCCGAGCACATAGCCGATCGCCAGCAACTGCACGACGGTTCGCACCGCCGCCCACGCCAGCTTGCGTTCGAGATCGAGCTTCAACATCACCGACAACACGCCGTTCACCACGATCAGCGCGGCCGCAATGCCGATATCGAAAAGACTTAGCGTCTGGTAGCCGCTCATGCCAGGACTCCGGCAGTCATCACGAGCTGGCGTTCGCCCACGCGTTGCGCCTGGGCCGGATCGTGCGATATCCAGATGCTCGCGCGCGCGCCATGGCCTTCGGCGAACCATGCACCGACCAGCGCTTCGATCTCCAGCGCCGAAGCAGGGTCGAGCGAAGCCGTGGGTTCATCGAGGAGAAGGATGTCCGGGTCGACCTGCAGCACGCGGATCAGCGCGGCAATCTGCGCTTCGCCGCCCGAAAGGTCGCTTGCGCGTTTGTCGAGGAAACCAGTGCTGCGGCCGGCGTGGTTCGCAAGCTCGACAACGCGCTCGCGATCGAACCGGACATCGCGATAAACCTTCAGCGAAAACGGATAGCGCAGATTGTCTTCGACGCTGCCATCGAGCATGGCGGGGCGTTGCGCGATGTAGGCCACCCGGCGTCGGTACGAAGGAATTTCGCCGCGCGCGATCGGCTGGCCGCGCCACTGGATCGTGCCGTCGTCGATGGGATCGAGCAGCGCCAACGCCCGCAAGAACACGCTTTTGCCCGATCCGGATGGCCCCGTGATTACCGCTCGCTCGCCGGCTGCAAGGGTGAAGCTGGTCGGATGAAGCAGGGTGACGCTGCGGGCTGGGTCCTGGCGCGTGAGCGCGACGGTGCGAAGCATTGGTGAATTTGCGTGTGTAGGCATCGAGCTGACGGCAGGGATTGTTGTTTGAGCGCAATCATAAGCCACCGATAAGGCATGGAAACGCCGGGCACGCGACGTGCTGACCCCGTTATTCAACAGAAAAAACGAGGATGCCGCGATGGCAATTGGCCGGAAAATCGGAAAAATAGTCGGTTGGATCATTGCGGTTCTGATCGTGCTGATCGTCGTGGCGGTGATCGTGTTCCTCACCTTCGACTGGAATCGCGCGCGGCCATGGGTTGACGACAAGGTCTCGCAGGCCATTGGCCGGGAGTTCCAGATTACCGGCGACCTGAAGGTCGGATGGCAGCGTCCGCCCAATGAAACCGGATGGCGCCGATGGGTTCCATGGCCCCGTTTTTCTGCTGAAAAAATCACGGTCGCCAATCCGGACTGGACGAAACAAAAGTACTTTGCGACGCTCGACGAGATCGACTTTCAGGTCGAGATCCTGCCGTTGCTCGCACGCAATATCGTGATTCCATCGATCAACCTGGTGAACCCCTCGGTCGATCTCGAACGCCTGAAAGATAACCGCAATAACTGGACGTTCAAGTTCAAGCAATCCACAGAGCCATCCACGTGGAACTTGCAGCTTCATGACATCGCGCTAAATAAAGGCAATATCGCTTATGCCGACGAAATCACGAAAGCCGATATGCAGGCAGTCGTCAATACGCTCGGCCAGATGATTCCTATCGGCGATGTGATGAAGCAGCAGGAAGCGGCGTCGCAGAAGTCATCGGCCGAACAGGTCGGCAAGAGTGGCGCGAACAAGCTCAACCAGCAAGTCGATAAAGCCGCGGCATCGGAAGCGGCGGCGGCATCGGCGGCTTCTGCCGCGGCCGCGGCCAACGCGAGCGCGCCGAATCCGGCGAGCGTCTCCGCCAGCAACAGCATCACGACCAAGAACGCGCCGAAACCGCCTGTGCCGCCTTATGGCATTGGCTGGTCGGTCAAGGGCAAGTACAACAATGTGGCAGTGTCCGGCCACGGCAAGGTAGGCGGCGTGTTCGCATTGCAGGACTCCACGCGGCCGTTCCCGGTGCAGGCGGATGTTCGTATTGGCGACACGCATATTGCGTTTGTCGGGACGGTGACCGACCCCGCGCATCTGGGCGCGCTCGATCTGCGGCTCTGGTTGCAGGGTGTGAGTCTCGATCACCTTTATCCGATTGTTGGCGTGACGCTGCCGACCACGCCGCCGTATGCGACCGAAGGACGGCTCGTCGGCCAGTTCCGCGAGGACGGCAACGTCTTCAAGTACGAGAACTTCACCGGCCGCGTCGGCGGCAGCGACCTGAACGGCTCGCTGACGTTCGTCGGGCGCAAACCTCGGCCGTTGCTCTCGGGCGAGCTTGTATCGAACCTGCTGCAGTTCTCGGATCTGGCACCGATCATCGGCGCCGATTCCAACGCCAGCAAAGCCAAGCGCGGAGAGACGGAGAAACAGCCGTCGGCCAAGGCATTGCCTGCCGAAGAGTTCAAGACCGACCGATGGAAGGCCGTCGATGCCGACGTGAAGTTCACCGGCCGCAAGATCGTCAAGGACCCGGCGCTGCCAATTTCGGACCTTTACACGCATGTCGTGATGAAGGATGGCGTGCTGTCGTTCGAGCCGCTGAAGTTCGGCGTGGCGGGCGGGACGTTGTCATCGGATATTCACCTCGATGGCAGCACGACGCCGCTCAAGGGCCGCTTCTCGACCTCGGCGCGGCATTTGAAGCTCAAGCAGCTTCTGCCGACCGTCAAGACCATGCAGTCCGCCTTGGGCGAAGTGAACGGCGACGCCGCGTTGTCCGCGACCGGCAATTCCCCGGCTGCGCTCGCCGGCACGATGAACGGCGAAGTGAAGACGCTCATCACCGATGGCACCGTCAGCCGCCTGTACATGGAAGCGGCCGGCTTGAACGTGGCGAATGCGGTGTACGAGAAGCTTTTTGGCAAACGCGACGTGAAGATCAACTGCGCTGCCGCCGATTTCGTGGCGACGAACGGCGTGCTTGAATCGCGCGTGTTCGCTCTCGATACCGACGACGCCGTCATCAACATGGACGGCACGATCAACCTCAAGACCGAGGAGATGAATCTTGGCATTCATCCGCACACGAAGGGCTTCCGGGTGTTTTCGCTACGCTCGCCGCTCTACGTGAAGGGGACATTCAAGGACCCGCACGTGGGCGTGGATGCCGGTGCGCTGGCCGCGCGTGGCGCGGCGGCGGTCGGGCTCGGATTGATCAATCCGTTTGCCGCACTGATTCCGTTGATTGCGCCGAGCAACAACCAGCCGCTGCCGTGCACGCAAATGCTGGCTGACATGCGCAAGGCGCCGTCGGCCCCGCCGCCCGGGCAGAAGCAAGTGGCGAAAGGTGCGCCCGGATATATGGAGCCGGGGGTGTCGAACCCGGCTGCGGCGTCGGCTCCCGGTGCGGCGGCTGCGAAAGGCAAAGCCAAGGCTCAGCCGGTAGCGCCTTCACCGGCAAGTGCGGCGGCTTATCGGGGGAGTTGATTTTGCTGGTTTAGGTTAACGTACGTAAAACGGCAAATGCGCATCAAAATGCGCACTTGCCGTTTTCACATCTAAAAAGCGCAAGATAACGCGCAATTTCAAGTTATGGCGTCGCAGGCATATCAAAACATGTCAATGCGTAAAATAATGCTCAAAAAATTAATAAAGCCTATAATTGAGCATCATGACGCGCAAAAAATCCGATCCTATCAGTAATTCAGAGCGAGTCGCCGCTGAGCTCAGAAAGCTCCGGCGTGAGCTTCGTATGAATCAGCAGACGCTCGCCGACCGCGCAGGCGTGTCGCGGCGAACGATCACGAACGCGGAGACCGCGCAGAACGTCGGTCTTCATGAGTTCTGCCGAATGGCGAACGCGCTGGGTTACGACCTGACCTTGCGTCCGAAAGATACCGTGGTCTACGAGGACCTCGATTTCTTTTTCCGGGAGGAGGAATGAACACGCCTGCTTCCACTTTCGACATCGAAAAGCTTTTCGACAAAATCCGTCAACTCGATGTCCACACGCCCGAGGGCATCGCCGGATTGCTGGCGAAGGAAAGCACGTTTGTCTTCAATTACGGCGACGTCGAGCCAAGCGCGGCTGTCTCGCTGACCATGCCCGTTCGCCGCAAGAGTTACAGCAGCGGCGCGTTGATGAGCGTCTTCGCCATGAACCGGCCGGAAGGCTATCTGCGTTACATCATCGAAGAAAGACTGGCGCGCTTTGGCACGCCGAGCGACATGTTCCTGTTGTTTCTCGCCGGCCGGAACCAGATCGGACGGCTGACCTATGCGCTGCGCGGCGAAGCGGTGCCCGAAGGCGAGGGCGAGCAGCTCGACGAATTGCTGTCTTCGCCTTCGGGGCAACTGTTCGAGCGGCTCGTGAGCAAGTACGCGCTCGGGTCTGGTATCTCGGGCGTGCAACCCAAGACGGTCGTGCCGCTGCTTCCGGCGCCGGCCGAGCCTGCTACCGTCGATTCACACGCTGCATTGCCGCTCAAGACGGTGATCGTGAAAGCGGAGGGTGACGACTATCCAGGCATCGCGCGCAACGAGTTCCTTTGCATGTCGGTGGCGCGGGAAGCGGGCTTCGAAGTGCCGGACTTCTGGCTGTCCGACGACGGTCTTCTGTTTGTCATGGCCCGGTTCGACCGCACGCCGGACGGCGCGGCGCTCGGTTTCGAGGACATGAGCGTGCTGACGGGCAACGAGAAGTATCGCGGCAGTTACGAGATGATCGCGCGTGCAGTGGAGGTGTACACGGGTGCGGATTTCCGCGCACAGGCCATGCGGCTGTTCGAGCGTGTGGCGTTGTCGTGCTTTCTGCGTGACGGAGATGCCCACATGAAGAACATAGGCCTGCTGTACTCGGATCCAACCGGACCGCGCCGCCTTTCGCCTATTTACGATGTCGTCTGTACGGGCATCTATCCGTCGCTCGATGGCCGCATGGCGCTGAACCTGAACAAGTCCAAGGTGTTCCCGGTGCCCGAACAGCTCTTGGCTTACGGTGAACGCCTGGGCCTGAAACGCGGCGAGGCGGAAGCAGTGCTGTTGCGCATCGATACCGCTTTCGACGCCGTCGCCGACCATCTTGCCGCCGACGAACGATATTTAGCCGATGACCTCCTTTCCCGCATTCGTGGCGAGGTTCGTCGAACGGGCCCGTTGCCGGTTACCAATCCGAAAAGACCCGCCGGTGGTTTTCGCTGAGCGCTGGCCGCCATGCCAAAAGCGCGCATTGAGTCAAACGTGTTAATTCGTGCTGCATCAGCAGCTTAGGTTTCAGGTCCCGCACTTATCAACAAGCCTGCCCACAATTTTTGGGGATAACTTGCCTGCGGTGACACGGATCGCCTGAAGCAGGCAAACGTGTATCAAAACCAGTCGCAGCTCGATTCCCAATTCGAATCAGAGGCTTACAGACATAAGCTCATGCTTGTCCACAGGGCCATCAACAGTTTGTGTGCACAAGTCGATGAACCGTCGACACGCCAACCACACGCTTTGATCGCTTTGAAGCGGTGGCTGAAAACCGTTTGCTATCAATGTCGTTCGGCGCTTGTCAGAACGTTTTCAACAGGGTGCTCCCCAATTTCTGTGCAGAAGTTTTGTCGAGCTCGTGCACGCAATCTTTGCCGGGAAACAGCCGCAGCCGGGCGCCATTAGCAGATAACAGACAGATCTACGCATTAATCCGCTAGCCATTTTGTTTTCCGTCTTAAAATTGCGCCGACGTTCCTTGTCCGTCGCCTCCGCGCGCCCGTCCCCACCATTACTGAAAAGGTTCATGCGTGAAGCAGTTGACCATTCGAAACCGGATTCTTGCGAGCTTCGGCGTGATCCTGGCGTTGATGCTGGTGATGGCCGTGGTGTCGTACGCGTTGTTCAGCGACATCGATCGTGACGCGCATAGCCAGGAAGTCGATTCCTCACCGGGCGTTTATCTCGCGACGACGATCCGCGCGTCGTGGTTCGAGAACTACACGGTGACGCAGCGGTTGATCTACATCGATACCGAGCCCGATCAGATCAAGCGCGACACGCAGCGTGCAGCAGAGACGAAGGACTCGCTGGACAAGCTGATGGACAAATACGCAGCCACGATCTTCGACGACGAGGACCGTCGCCTCTTCAACAATTTCAAGCAGCAACGCACGCTCTACGCGCCGGTCCAGGGGCAGATCCTCGATGACCTGGCGGTATCGAAGGCTACGGCCGCAACGGCGTTCAACACCCAGCTCACGCCGATCTGGGAAGCGGGCAGGACCGCGATCCGCGAGCTGGTCGAGCTGAACAATTCACAACAGATCAGGTCGGCGCAGAGCATTCGCCAGTCGGTCACGAAAGCTGAAATCACGCTGCTGGTCGTGCTTCTCGTGACGTTCGTGGTGGCGGCTTGGGCGGGCTTCCTGTTGCTCAAGGCCATCACCATTCCCATGCAGCGCCTGGTCGAAGTGGTCGATGCCATGCGTACCGGCGATCTTTCGCAGCGCCTGCACCTTGAGCGCGGGGATGAATTCGGCACGCTCGGCACGGGTTTCAACCGCATGACCGATGAACTCACGGGTCTCGTCGGACAGGCGCAGAAGTCGGCGGTGCAGGTGACCACGTCCGTGGCGGAAATTGCCGCGACTGCGCGCGAACAGCAAGCCACGGCGAGCGAAACGGCGGCCACGACCACGGAGATCGGCGCGACATCGCGGGAAATCTTTGCGACGTCCCGCGATCTCGTGCGCACGATGAACGAGGTCTCCGGCGTCGCCGAACAGTCGGCGCAACTCGCCGGCACGGGTCAGATCGGCTTGACGCGCATGGAAGACACCATGCGCCTGGTAATGGAAGCGGCCGGCTCGGTGAACGGCAAGCTGGCGATCCTGAACGAGCGCGCGAGCAACATCAACCAAGTGGTCGCCACCATCACGAAGGTCGCCGACCAGACCAATTTGCTGTCGCTGAACGCGGCGATCGAAGCGGAGAAGGCGGGCGAATACGGGCGCGGTTTCGCGGTCGTTGCGACCGAGATCCGCCGGCTTGCGGATCAGACGGCGGTTGCAACCTTCGATATCGAACAGATGGTGAAGGAGATCCAGTCGGCGGTCGCCGCCGGCGTGATGGGCATGGACAAGTTCTCCGAAGAAGTGCGGCGCGGCATGACCGACGTACAACAGGTCGGCGGCCAGTTGTCGCAGATCATCCAGCAGGTGCAGACGCTCGCGCCACGTTTCGTGATGGTCAACGAAGGCATGCAGACGCAGGCGACGGGCGCCGACCAGATCACGCAGGCGCTCGCGCAACTGTCCGAGGCCGCGCAGCAGACGGCTGAGTCGCTGCGGCAGTCGACGCAAGCCATCGACGACCTCACGCACACCGCCAACGGCCTGCGCACGGGTGTGTCGCGCTTCAAGGTCGCGACGGTCTGACGGACCGAATAATCATGCTCTTCGTCCAGTTCACGCTCGATCAAGACCGCTACGTTCTCGACAGTTCGCAGATCGAGCGGATGTTGCCGCTCGCGCCGCTGAAGACCATGCCGGGCGTGCCCGCGTGGGTGGCCGGCATTTTCGAGTACGAGGGCGCACCGGTGCCGGTCATCGATCTGGCGGCGCTCGCGCTCGGGCGGCATTCACATGACCGGCTTTCGACGCGGCTTGCGCTGGTGTATTACCCGCACAAAAGCGGCGCGGACGTCGAAATGCGCCGGCTGGGCATCCTGCTGGAACGCGCGACCCGCACGATCTCCTTTGATGCAAGCGCGTTCAGCCCCGCAGGTATTGAAGCGGCGGATGCGCGCTACCTCGGGCCGCTTGCACGCGACGCGGAAGGACTCGTGCAGTGGGTCCGGATCGAACATCTATTGCCCGAGCACGTGCAGGCGCAACTTTTCACCGAGAGCGCGGCATGAAGCACGACTTCATCTCCGTTCAGACGCGCCGCGCGCTCGATGCGCTGCATGAAAGCGTGCGCGAACCGCTCCCCCGTGCGCAGATCCTGCGCTTTGCGGCGTTGCTGCATAAAACGATCGGGCTGGATGCGGCGTCTATCGGCGACAAAGCGATCGAGCGGGCCGTGGCCGATCGTTATGCCGCGTGGCGTGCGGCGAGCGCCGTGAAATTCCCGGCGGCCGGCATCGAAGATTTCTGGATTGCGGTGAGCGGTGCGCCGGAGCAGTTGCAGGCGCTGATCGAGGCGGTGGTCGTGCCCGAGACGTGGTTTTTCCGCGATAGCGAGGCATTCAACGCGCTCGTGACCCTCGCACGCGCACGGCTCGCCGAACAGCCGTTCAAGCCGGTGCGTATCCTCTGCATGCCGTGCTCGACCGGCGAGGAGGCGTACACCATCGCCATGGCCATGCTCGACGCGGGGATTGCGCCCGAGCGTTTCACCATCGATGCCATCGATATCAGCAATCACGCCCTCACCATCGCTCGCGAGGCGCGATACGGCAGCAATGCATTCCGCAGCCGGGCGCTCGGCTTTCGCGAGCGCCATTTCAAGCCGTCGGGCGACCACTGGCGTCTTTCCGCCGATGTCACCGAACGCGTGCGTTTTCGGCAGGCAAACTTGCTGACGCTCGAAACCCAGGCATTCGAGCCGTTCGATTTCGTGTTCTGCCGCAACGTCCTGATCTACTTCGATCGGGAAATGCAACGCACCGCCGTGCGCGTGCTGGACGATCTGCTTGCGCCTCGCGCGACCCTGTTCGTCGGGCCGGCGGAAACCGGGCTGATGATGCGTGAGGGAATGACATCGGCGAAACTCGCGCTGGCGTTCGCGTTCCGGCGGCCTGAGAACGGCCGGCCATCGTTTGACGATACCCGCCTGAAAGACGCGAAGACGCGGGCGCTGTATTCGGCAATCGCGAAAGCGGAAGAGGAGATGGGCTTTTCGGCGCGCCAAGCCGCGCCACGGGCTGTCTTGGCAAGCGCGAATCTGGCTGCAGCGAATGTGTTTGCATCGCAAGCCGGGTCATTGTTGAGCGGCCTGCAGCCGAACGCACGTCCTTTTGCATCGGTGCCCGCAGCGAAGACCGCAGCGCCGGCGGCATTTGTCCACGCGGCCGCGAGACCGGCGCCGGACGGGCAGGGCACGCTCGACCAGGCACACGCGCTCGCCAACAGCGGGTCCTTGTCCGAAGCCGCCGCTCTTGCCCGTGGGTTCCTCGAGACCCATCCGTCGAGCGCAGACGCGTATTACCTGCTGGGCGTCATTGCCGATGCTCAGGGCGCGCAAACCGAGGCGCGCGGTCATTACAAACGTGCGCTGTATCTCGATCCCGAGCATGGCGAAGCGTTGACGCATCTCGCAGCGGTGTTGGGACTGGAGGGCGATCGTGCGGGCGCGCAATTGCTGCTGGCTCGTGCGGCGCGGGCGAGTCATCCGGGTCGTGCTTCGGGAGGACGCGATGAGTGAAGTCCACGACGCGCCCCAGACAGTGCTCATCGATGATTGCTGGAACCGGATCGGCGTGCGTGGCGACGGCTCGTGTCCACGTCTTGCCGGCTACATCCATTGCCGCAATTGCCCCGTGCACGATGCCGCGGCTGCGCTCGTGCTCGACCGTGAGCACGCCGTCGATTCGATCGGCGAACGCCAGCCGCTGAATTCGCTGGCCGACCGTACCGCGCGTGAAGCCGATACCACGTCATGGCTCGTGTTCCGCAT